>CAZAGA010000248.1:0-5441 GCA_964484335.1 uncultured Anaerolineaceae bacterium | reverse complement strand
CCCAGTTGTTACCATCCGAAGCCAGCGCCCAATACGAGCCCCCGGTCGGTTTTGTCCCGTATAGTGCAATCGGTTGGGGATCTAGCACCTGCCCGCTTGGGCTCACCCGGACTGCATACAATCCCTTATCATAATAGCCGGTGCCATTTGGCCCATAGCCTTCGAAGACCACCAGCCAGTTGCTCCCATTCCAGGCTACTTTTGGGCTGGATTGAGAGGCTGCTGCGGAGCTGACCGCGATCGGAGTCGGATCGAGCAGGTTGCCAGCAGTATCCAGCCGCATGGCGTAGATATCTCGACCGGTTTCACTTTCCGTACCTCCACTGACGATCGCTCGCGAATCCTCCCAGGCTACCAGGAATTTATCCCCGCCCTGGGCAATCTCTGGCGCCAATTGGGAATTGTAGGCCGGGCTGACCTGGGCGTCGCCGGGTAAAAACCGCGCTGGCAGGATGCCTGGCTGGTTGGCAAAACCGGCTGTGCCGGTGAGAAGGATGAGTACCAACCCCAAAAATACACCCATTTTCATCTTATTCATCATTACCTCCGGATAATCAACTCTGGCAAAGCGTCTCAGGATAATCCTCTTTTACTATACAGGGAAACCATTTTTCTGTCTGTGACTTAAGTCACTGAAAATTGGCTTTTTTCATAGATTACAGTTCAGTTTGATTGGACGATGTTTTCCAAAGCCTGGCGATCCAGAATATGGATTTCCCCGCGCTTTAACCGGACCCACCCGCTAGCTTCAAATTCTCTCAGGTAGCGGCTGATCACTTCCCGGGCAGTGCCCAGGTCATCGGCCAGTTGTTGGTGGGTGGAGCGCAGGTACTCGCTGCGCGCCAACAAAAGCCGCGCCAGGCGTTGGTCCAATCGATCGAAGGCGACTTCTTGAACCAGCTCGACCAGTTGCAAGATGCGCATGCCAAAGAAGCTGAACACCGACCTGCGAAAGGCATCCGATTGGAGGACGAACTCGCGAAAACAGCGCGCTGGTAGGGAGTAGGCCAGCAAATCGCTCTCGACAACGCCGCGCACCTGGTAGGGTGTCTCACCCAGGATACAGCTTACCGTCATCATGCAGCTATCGCCGGGCAGGACGTGGTAAAGCAGCAGCTCACGCCGGCTGCCAGGATGGCTGACCCGGATCGATCCACTCAGCACCATTACAAAATTATGGCATTCTTCTCCCAGATCAAACAAGTTGGTGTCGGCCCGGGCCTGGATCAGTTTGGCCTCTAGTTGTAGGCTGGCGCGCAGCGCTGGCGGTAAGTCTAGAAGCGCGGGATATACCTGGGTAAGTTGGTTAAATTCCACCTGATTGAGCATAACTACCTTCCTGGATTGACGCTGAACTAGCTGAGCCGAGTTGCTGTGAATTAAGACGCAAAAACCAGATAAACGTGATGAAATTACTATAATTAGTCCTGGTCCCGGAAATTCTTTCCGGCAAATATTGCCGGGTATAATATTTTGATCCATCAATCCTTATCAAGATCGTCACATTTTTCAAAAACCGGCGTCTTAGATTGTGAGATGATAGCCCACATGGAAACGATCCCAACCTATCCCACCACCCGTTTGGACCGGCAGGCCCTGGCCGGGATTTACGAGCAGCACAGTCCGGGTATCTTCCGCTACGCATTTCGCATGTTGGGAGACCAGGACCAGGCTGAAGAATGCGTGGCGGAAACCTTCAGCCGTTTCCTCCACGTTCTAAAAGAAGGCCGTATGCCGGAGAACGTCCAGGCCTATCTTTACCGGATGGCCCACAACTGGGTCACCGATAGCTACCGGCGACAGCCGCGTTTTGAATCAATAGACCATGACACCGAAGAAAAACATGCCGATGCTTCTCAAAACCCGGCCCATCTTGCCGCCCAGAACCTGGAGCAGGAGCGAATCCGCCAGGCAATGCGCAATCTGCCTCCCGAACAACGCCTGGTGATTGCGCTGCGTTTTCTGGAAGACCGCTCCCATGAAGAGGCAGCGGCGGTGCTGGGAAAAACTGTCGAGGCTACCCGGGCATTACAGCACCGAGCGATCGCGGCTTTACGCCGGATGCTGATCGAGCAGGAGAATTAAGATGACGAACAACCCAAATACCCCAGAATCTTTAGACCCGCGCTTACAAGCGCTGTTAGACGAATTGCGCCCGGCTCCCGAACGTGATCCGCAGGTCGCTGCCCAGGGAAAAGCTAATTTCATGGCCGAAGTAGATAGCTTGCTGGCGGCACAGGCCAACCTGCCCAAACCCAGCTTTGCCGAGCGGGTGCGCCAGAAATTCCCCGCCTTTTCGATGAGTTTCGGCCAGCGCAGCCTGGCTACTCTGGCTGCCGTTGTGGTCGTGCTGGTCTTGATCTTTGGTGGGGCGGGGATGACCGCCGTGGCAGCCCAGGCGGCCTTGCCGGGCGATGCCCTCTATTCAGTCAAGACCGGCCTGGAGGGAACCCGCGCCAGCCTGACCGGCAGCGCCGCCAGCCAGGTCAGCTTGTATCTGCAGTTTGCCGAACGCCGCCTGGTGGAGATCGAAAAACTGATCGCCGAAGGCCGCTACGCCGATATCCAGCTTGCCACCCAGGAGTTTGAAGCGCACATCCAAAATGCATTGGCTTCCTTGAGCAAGCTGGCTGCCAGCGACCCGGCCCAGGCCTCCACCCTGGCGCTGCAGATCACCGAAGCCCTGGCGCGTTACGCCCAGGCATTAGCAAAGATGAGCGCGGCCGCGCCCGAGCCGGCCCGCCTCCAGCTTGAGAAGGCTGTCCAGGCTTCGCAGGCCACTGGTCAGTTGAACGTCCTGGCAGATGGGGAGCTGGAATTCGTTGGCCAGGTGACCAGCCTGAGCCCTGGCGAGGTGGTTGTGGCCGGCCAGCGTGTCCGCCTGACGGCTCAAACCGACCTCAAGGCCCAGCTTCAAGTCGGCTTGCTGGTCAAAGTTCAAGCCCGGCGTGGTGTGGATGGTTTGCTAGAAGCGCGTGAAATTGAACTGGCTGGCAGCCTGCCTGGTAACCAGAACGGCAGCCAGGACGACCAGAATAGCAACTCGAACCAAAACGGCAATAACAACCAGAATGGAAACGACAATCAGAACGAGTCTGGAAACCAGAACACCAACGATAGCACGGAAGATCGCGACGATAAATCTGGGAGTGGTAATCAGAACCTGAATGCGAACGGCGACGATCGCAATGACAACCAGTTAAGTCCAAATGATAACCGGTCTGGCGACGATAGCAACGGCAACCAAAGCAACGATAATGACAATCAGAACGACAACAGCAACAAGAACGATAACGATCAGAAAGACAATGATAACGACTGAATGAACGATTGAGGCCCACTTCCGTGACTTCGATTTCACTGCACCCCTCGACCCGCCTGCAGGCCTGGATTAGCCGCTCCCGCCTGGCTGCGCTACTTCCAGGCCTGCTACTCATGCTCGCTTTCATTGCCTTCCTGGCGCTGGTCCAATTCGCCAGCCCAGATCTACCCGATAACGACGGTTATTACCATATCAAGCTGGCCTACCTGATGCGCACCGAAGGCCTGAAACCGGATTTTCCCTACCTGCCGCTGTCCGTTCTCAATGCACGCGAATATTCGGATCACCATTTCCTGTTCCATGTGTTCCTGATTCCCTTCACCTTTGGCGATCTACGCTTGGGAGCTAAATGGGCCAGCGTCTTGTTCGCCAGTCTGGCCTTCCTGAGCGTCTGGTGGCTGCTGCGCCGTCAGAAAGTACCCCTGGCCGGTCTGTGGGCGCTTGGATTGCTGGCTGTTTCCGAGGCGTTCATCTACCGGATGAGCATCACCCGCGCCCAGTCGCTGTCGCTGGCTTTCCTGGTCGTCGGGTTGGGCTTGCTGCTCGAGCGGCGCTATAAACTGCTGGTCCCGCTGGGTTTCTTGTTTGTCTGGTTCTACAACGCCTTCCCGCTGGCGCTCTCACTGGCCGGAGCTTATGTGGCGGCTGTCTTGTTGATCGAGCGCCGCCTGGAATGGCAAGCCCTGGCTTACATGGCCCTGGGAATCGGTCTGGGTTTACTCCTCAACCCGTACTTTCCGGATAACCTGGTTTTTCTGATCCGCCACCTGGCTCCAAAACTGACCGAGGCCACCGCAGTCAGCGTGGGCAGCGAGTGGTATCCTTATGATACCGGCCAGCTCCTCGAGAATTCGCCCCTCGCCCTGGCAGCTTTTGCCGCGGGGGTGCTGGCCCTCGGGCTTAACCCACGAAAAATGAACCTCAGCATAGCCACCGCCCTCTTCCTGGCCTTGGGTTTTGGCCTGATGCTCTTCCAGTCAAGGCGCTTTATTGAATACTTCCCTGCCTTCAGCCTGATCTTTGCCGCCTTCGCCTGGAGCTCTATTCTCTCTCCCAGTCCAGTCGCCTCTTCATTGCAATCCACGGCTGAAGACCATCCACCCGCAGCCCTGCCCCGCTGCCTGGCGCTCCCTACCTTGCTCCTGGCGCTGGTTCTCATCCCGGGCGCGTTGCTTACCCTGCGCGATGCCCAGGATAGCCTGCGTAGCTCTAAACCGTACCGCCTGTTTGCCGGCGCCAGCGCCTGGCTAGTGGAGAATACACAGCCGGGGGAACGCATTTTCCAAACCGATTGGGATGATTTTCCGCGTCTTTTTTATTACAACACTCACAACACCTACCTGATTGGCCTCGATCCGACCTACATGCAGCTTTACAACGCGGCGATGTATGCTGAATGGGTTGACCTGACCCGCGGGCGGGTCCAGCTGCCTTCCCAGGCTATCCAGGATCGCTTTGGCGCTCGATACGTGATCAGCGACCTGCTCCACCAGGATTTCATCCGCCAGGCTGCCGCCGACCCGGCGATGCAGGAAGTCTACCGGGATATCGGGTCGGTGGTTTACCGCATCAATCCATAAAGTTAACCTGTACTTACCAATTCCCTCCTTTTATGGTAAATTCAGGCTAATGCCCAGCGTAAAGTTTGATTGGCAAGACGACGGCTATTTCCAGACCGACCGGCGCGATCTGCGCAGCATCTTTTGGGTGATGCTCTTCACCATGCTGCTGAATTTTGCCGCCACCGCGGTGAAAATTACCGCTGGCGTGATGACTGGCGCGTTGAGCGTGGTCGTCGATGGCCTGGACAGCCTGTTTGATGGCCTGTCGCACGTCTCTGGATTTGCCGGGCTGTACGCTGCCTCCAAACCGCCGGATGCCGAGCACCCTTACGGACATCGCAAATTCGAAACCGTCGCTGCCTTGAGCATCGCCTTCTTGCTGTTCGTCACCACCTGGCAGCTGCTCGAGACAGCCTGGAACCGGCTACTCAACCCGCAGCCGCCGACCGTCAACCTGTGGGTGGTTGGGGCATTGATTGTCTCAATGCTCATCCAGGCTGGAACCGCCTGGTACGAATATCGCCAGGGGCGGCGCTTGAACAGCGAATGGTTGGTAG
>CAZAGA010000247.1:0-5483 GCA_964484335.1 uncultured Anaerolineaceae bacterium | reverse complement strand
CAGGCCATGGCCGCGATCCGGGCTTACGAATTTGAAATCAGCCGGGCAGTTCTGGGTGTGCTGGAAGAAACCCCTGGCGCGCGCCTCTATGGGCTGCCCGATGTCCAACGCCTGGACGAACGGGTGCCCACGTTTGCCTTCACCCTGGATGGATGGCGTCCCCGCCAGGTTGCAGAAAAGCTGGCAGCCCAGGATATCTATGTCTGGGACGGCAACTATTACGCCATCAATGTTACTGAGCGATTAGGCGTGGAGACGCAGGGCGGCATGGTGCGGGTTGGGCCGGTGCACTACAACACACTGGAGGAGGTGGAAAAGTTGGGGGAGGAGCTGAGCAAACTGGGCTAATTCGAGCGAAACTCGGTGCAATAGCCGATTAAAGCGTTGAACGCCAGGGTGAGGGGGGCACCCTGACGTTCAACATGCTATTTATATCATGAGTTTGTCTGACAACTGAAACAAAACAATTGCGGTTTCGTTACCATAGCGTAATGAATTTTCGAGAGTGCCCCAGGCGGGAGTTGAACCCACAACCTCTGCGTTAGGAGTGCATTGCTCTATCCATTGAGCTACTGGGGCAATCTATCTTACATTATACAAAATCCCTGGTCGCTTGACCAGGGATTTTGGGTTGATTCCGTTCTCAGCTCAGTCGAGCTTCCCGGTCGCGATCGCTCGTTTCACCTCGCCAATCGCCTTGGTGACCTGGATCTCACGCGGGCAAGCTTCCGTACAATTGAAAATAGTATGGCAGCGATAAACGCCAAACTGCCCGGCAAGCACTTTGAGTCGCTCGCCCCCTGCCCGATCACGGCTATCAAAAATAAAGCGATGGGCATTGACAATCGCCGCCGGGCCAACATATTCCTCATTCGCCCAAAACGAAGGGCAGGAAGAAGTACAACAGGCGCACAGGATGCACTTGGTTGTATCGTCGAAACGCTCGCGTTCTTCCGGGCTCTGCTGGCGCTCTTGCATCGGGACTGGCTCGTCGTTAACCAGGTAGGGCATAATGGAGCGGTAATGATCAAAGAATGGTTCCATATCAACAATTAAATCCTTGATCGGCCGCATGCCCAGGATCGGTTCAACCGTGATTTTATTCGAACCCACATCCTTCACCAGCAGTTTACAGGCCAGCCGGTTGACGCCATTGATCCTCATCGCATCGGAGCCGCACATGCCATGCGCACAGGAGCGCCGGAAAGACAGCGTGCCGTCATAATAACCTTTGACGTATTCCAACAAATCCAGAACGCGATCGGTTGGGTCGGCCTCCACCTGGTAGGTTTCGTAATGGGGTTTCTGATCTTTCTCAGGATCGAAGCGAAAGATTCGCAGTGTGACAAGCATAGTTTCCTCCGCACCTAGTAAACGCGTTCCTTGGGTTGGTACTTGGTAATTTTGACCGGTTTATAACCCTGGATAATTTCGCCATCCCGCTTCCAGATCAGCGAATGCTTCAGCCAGTTGGCATCGTCGCGTTTGGGATAATCCTCGCGCGCATGGCCACCGCGGCTTTCGGTACGCGCCAAAGCGCTAAGTGTGGTCAGCTCGGCCAGCTCAAGCAGGTTCCCCATTTCCCAGATATTCAGGATTTCAGTATTGAAAATCTTGCCCTGGTCTTTGATAGGCGCCTGCTTCAAACGCGCCTGCAGCTCACGCACCTTCTCCAGGGCTTCCAGCATCCCAGCCTCAGTCCGAAAAACACCCACATTTTCAAACATGATGCTCTTCATATCCCGGCCAATATCGATGACCTTCTCACTGCCTTTAGCAGTCCGGATTGCATCAAAAGCCTGGCGAGCAGTCTCGGTCGGATCCGTGGGAAGCGGCTGGAAATCGGCTTGTTTCGAAAATTCAGCCGCCCGTAGCCCGGTGTACTTCCCAAAAACAATCAGGTCGAGTAGAGAATTGGTGCCCAGGCGGTTGGCGCCGTGCACAGAAACACAGGCGCATTCCCCAGCGGCATAAAAGCCGGGCATCACAGTGTCCTCCTGGTCAATTACCACTTCCCCATATTTGTTGGTCGGGATGCCGCCCATCGCGTAGTGCGCGGTGGGCTGGACCGGGATCGGCTGAGCCACCGGATCAATTCCCAGGTAGGTGCGGGAGAAATCGACAATGTCTGGCAACTTCGAAAGCAGCTCCTCAGCCGTGGTGGTGTATGGGGTACCATCCGGCCGCCTGCGACCATCTTCCGCTGCAAACTTATTCACCACATCGGGGCGCATATCCAGGTATAAGTAACGTCGGCCTTCAATCCCCCGTCCTTCGCGCATTTCCAGGTACATCGAACGGCTGATCACATCCCGGCTGGCCAGGTCTTTCACCTTAGGGGCATAGCGAGGCATAAAGCGTTCTCCAGCGCCGTTGATCAGCACCCCGCCTTCGCCGCGCACGCCCTCGGTGATCAAAATCCCCAGCTTGTAAATCCCGGTCGGATGGAACTGGAAAAATTCCAGGTCCTGGGCTGGCAGCCCTCTGCGCAGGGTAATTGCCACCCCGTCGCCGGTGTAGGCGTAGGCATTCGATGTGATCTCCCAGATCCGGCCATGCCCTCCGGTGGCAAATATCGTCGCTTTGGCGTGGAAAATGTGCAGCTCCCCAGTGGCCATTTCAAGGGCGATCACACCAGCCGCGGCGCCGTTAATAATCAGCAGGTCCAAAACCTGAAACTCATCATAGAAATTGACATGGTTCTTAATGCATTGCTGGTACAGCGTTTGCAAAATCATATGCCCGGTGCGGTCAGCCGCATAGCAGGCGCGCGAGACCGGCTTGCCGGTTTGGTTGTTGGTGTGGCCCCCAAATGGGCGCTGGGCAATCTTACCCTCCGGCGTGCGCGAGAAAGGCAATCCCATATGTTCCAGTTCATAGACAGCCGGTACTGCTTCCTGGCACATGAACTCAATCGCGTCCTGATCACCCAGGTAATCGCTGCCTTTAACCGTGTCAAAAGCATGCCATTCCCAATGATCTTCTTCAATATTTCCTAATGCCGCGCCAACGCCACCCTGGGCAGTGCCGGTGTGCGAGCGAGTCGGATAGAGTTTACTCAGGACCGCAGTGCTGGCCCCCTTGGAGGCATACAGTGCCGCCATCAGCCCGGCCCCCCCCGCACCCACAACCACAACATCAAATTGATGGTAATTCTTCATGAATGCTCTCCTGTGGTTAACCAGCCAGAATGACGTACACGGCCACGATCAACATAAAGATCCAGAATAAAAACATCAGGCCGCGCAAGATGACTTTAAACCAGCTAGAGTCGAGATAATCCTCAATCACAACTCGTAGACCATTAATGCCATGAGTCACGCCAAAAAACGCAATCATCATTTGCATTATCTGCCAGTATGCGGTTGCCCAGCCAATTGCAACATCCGGGATCTCACTGTTCACCACGTGATTGGGATTTGGAAAGAACGTCCAACGCATCAAGGTGGGAAGATCAACCTGGGTGCGTGCATTCATCAGAAAAGCGCCAATAATTCCCATAATTGCCAGAAGTATTAGCGCCAGACCCGAGATGCGGGTAAAAATCCACATTAAGTATTCAAAACTGAAGCCTACGTGAGGCGCCGGTCGGCTATGCATGCTCATCCTCCTCGCTGGATCAACCCGCCAGGGCATTCTGGATCATCACAAACAGAGCCAATCCATATATCGGAATGAAAATGGCCCACTCAATCCAGATCATCTCACGCTGAAATTCCAGTAACTTCGGCCAGAAATCACTCAAAATGATCCGCAGTCCATTCAGAGCGTGAAAGATGACAAAGAAGTAAAAGAAAATTTGAAAATAGACGGATTCATAAATACTATTGATCCAGGCAGCCAGGTCACTGGCAGTTTGTTGCATAAAAAAGGAGGATAGCACATGCAAGCCAACAAAGATGACAATCGCCAACCCTCCAATTCGGTGCAGCATCCACACCAACATTGGTCCTCCCCCCCGGTACTTCAAACCTTTTAATCCAACGTTTCTGTTAAGGGTCATTTAGGGCTCCTTTTCGATAGATTGGTTAAATTTTGAAACGAAAGGCAGCTCTGCAAAACGGCTAAGAGTAATCTTACTTGGACCTTATAGTTGCCGAAAGTGATGAAAATCACCCATATTTAGTTTCAGAAATCCTGAAATTTTTTGCCCTTATCACCTATAATAGGAGCAATATCTGAACCTTATTTTATCCTAGTTTAATCCGCTTTTCATAACTTGAATTTCCCTGGTCTTGCGGTTAAAATCATTGTGACAAAACACACAGAAATGCTGCGAATACCCCAATCTTTCCATCCAGCATATCGCTTTCGATTGAATTGATCTGTTTTGGGAGGTATCAATGACCAAATCACCCAACATGAGTCGCCGAGAATTTGTGAACCTGAGCGTAGGGGCAATTGGCACGATTATTGTTGTCAGCGTAGGCGTGCCAGCTGTAGCCTACGTACTGGGACCGGGCTTGAACGTAAGCAAAACAGAAGCCTGGATCCCACTGGGTAAGACCGAGCAGTTCGAAGTTGGAATACCCACCTTGGTGAGCTTTACCCGCACGACAATCAACGGCTGGGAACGAACCACCAACAGCTATGGTGTATATGTCACCCGCAAGGATAACGGTGAAATAACTGTTTTCTCCAATGTATGTACGCACCTGGGCTGTCGTGTGACGTGGAAAGAAGATAAGCAAATCTATTTTTGCCCCTGTCACGATGGAGTTTTCGATTTGGCGGGCCAGATTGTTGACGGACCGCAACCCAAACCACTGATCGGGTACGAAACCAAGATCGAAGAGGGTAACCTCTTCATGAAAATGTAGCCGAAACGGAGACCCTATGGCAGCAAAAGTATATGATTGGTTGAACGAACGGCTCGGATTAGCAGGAATTTATGATACTGTCTTCGATCGTAAGGTTCCAAAAGTCAACTGGTTTTTCACCCTCGGAAGCGCCAGCCTGTTTTTGTTTACCATGCAGGCGCTAACCGGAATTTTCCTGACCATATATTACGTTCCCACCCCTGACAAAGCTTACGACAGCATTCAATATATTATGAACGGTGCGCCATTTGGTTGGCTCATCCGGGGCATGCACCATTGGGGCGCCACGTTGATGGTGATTTTTGTCTTCCTTCACATGCTGCGCACATTCTACTTTGCCGCCTATAAATATCCTCGCGAACTGACCTGGCTCACAGGTGTTGTGCTGCTGCTGGCAACCCTCGGCATGGGTTTTACGGGCTACCTGCTACCTTGGAACCAAAGAGCCTATTGGGCTACCACCGTTGGCACCTCCATCACTGGCACGGTCCCGGTGATCGGCCCATTTATCACCCAGATCATGCGCGGCGGTGTTGATCTGAGTGGGGTTACCCTGGTGCGCTTCTTCTCAGTGCACATCTGGGTCCTCCCGGCAGTCATCCTGGGTGTCATCGGCATTCACATGTACCTGGTCATCCGACTGGGCATCTCCAGCATCCCCAA
>CAZAGA010000246.1:0-5485 GCA_964484335.1 uncultured Anaerolineaceae bacterium | reverse complement strand
ATTGGCAATGCGGGTGAGGGTGATGGCGAGGGTGCGCAGGGCGGCGGAGAAATCGACCGGGTCGGCCATCGACTGCATGCTCTCGAAGAGGTTCTCGGAGGGGTAGAGGGCCAGGCCGGTGAGGGCGGCGAGGCGAGCGACCATGCGGAGATGGTACTCGGGGTGGGCGTTGAGGCCGCTGCCGGCGGCGGTACCGCCGATGCCAAGACGGCGCAGGCCTTCGGCGGCGCGGGCGATGCGCTGGCGGTCACGAGCGACGGCCAGGGCATAGGCGCTAAATTCCTGACCAAGGCGGACCGGGACGGCGTCCTGGAGGTGGGTGCGGCCGGACTTGACCACGTTATCGAACTCGACCGCCTTATCAGCCAGGGCGGCGGAGAGGTCATCGATAGCGGCGAGCAGCTCATCGAGACGCCAGAGGGCCCCGAGGCGAATAGCGGTGGGGATGACATCGTTGGTTGATTGGGCCAGGTTGACGTGATCATTGGGGTGGACGCGGTACTCGCCGAGGGCGCCGCCGAGCAACTGGGTGGCGCGGTTAGCGATGACTTCGTTGACATTCATGTGGTGGCTGGTGCCGGCGCCGGCCTGGAATGGATCAACGACGAACTGGTCGTCCCAGCGACCGTCGATGACTTCCTGGGCGGCCTGGACGATGGCGGCAGCGCGCTCGGAGTCGAGCAAGCAGAGCTCCCGGTTGACTTCAGCGGCGGCGCGCTTGATCACGGCGACGGACCAGATGAAGGCGCGCCAGGGGCGCAGACCGGAGATGGGGAAGTTGAGCACGGCGCGCTGGGTCTGGACGCCGTAGAGGGCGGCGGCCGGGACGGGCAGAGCGCCGAGGGAGTCGGATTCGAGGCGGGTATCTGACATTGAGGAGGATATTATAGCAGATGGGGAGGCGTCCTTCGACTACGCTCAGGATGCCTGGGAGGCGGGGGATTCGGGCTTAAAAAGAGGAACGACTCGGATTACGGGCGAGCGGGGAAGTCGGAGGTTTGAAGCGGGTGGAGGAAAAGCCAGCCTGGCGGGCGTCGTGGTTGCAACGGAGGCGGCTGAGTGAAGGTCTAGCTGCGTTCATAGGAATATTATATCGAACTTTTGTTCTTATTTCAAGGGTTGGGGCTTTTTTAGGCGAAAATTGGCGCAGTGAAATGCGCCAAGATCTTGAAGAAGAAACCGCACCTGCGTGGGCATGGTTTACTATGCCCACGCAGGTCTTTTTTAATCATTTTCCCTCTTGACAAGCTCTATATCGGATGATAATATACCGTTATACGATATATCGTTATACGCTACAACAGAATCCGATATAGGAGCAGGTTATGGCCTTACCCAATGAAGTCGATAAATATCTTCCGCTGACCGAGAGCACCTATTACATTATGCTGGCGCTGGTTGAGCCGCTGCATGGCTATGGGGTGATGCAGAAGGTGGAAGCGCTGAGCGAGGGGGCGGTGAAGATCGGGCCGGGGACGCTGTATGGGGCGTTCCAATCGCTGGAGAAGGAAGGGTTGATTGTGAAGACCAGCGAGGAGGAGCGGCGCAAGAGTTACGCGCTGACGGGACGCGGCCAGGCGATCCTCAAGGCGCAGATCACCCGGCTGGAGATGATGGCCCGCAACGGACGAGAGATCGCAGGAAAACTTTGATTTATTGCAGCAAGCTGCGGAAATGCATGTTGGAGGAAATGATGGAAACGCTAAAGAGAAATCACTGGTGGTGGCCGTGGCAGGACGAAAAGGAAGAAGCCTGGCTGGGAAAGATGGCGAGCGAAGGCTGGCATTTGAGCCGGGTGGGCCTGCCGTGCAGCTATACGTTCGAGCGCGGTGAGCCGCGCGCTGATACATACCGGCTGGACTATATGTACCTGGAGCCGAAGAAGTGGCCAGAATATGTACAGATTTACCAGGACGCCGGCTGGGAGTACCTGGGCGAGATGAGCAACTGGCGCTACTGGCGCAAACGCGGCGGAGCCAGCGAAGGGGCGGAGATCTTCACCGATTACGAGTCGAAGATCACTAAGTACCGGCGGGTGCTGTGGTTCATGGCGTTCTTCCTGATGCTAATGGTGTTCCTGAGCTACCAATTCCTGCTGCGACCCCTGCCGAGCTTTGAGGATTCGGCTGCGCGGGCGGTGATCTACGGCATCTACCTGGTGGGGAGGGTGCTGTATGCGATCATCATCCCGGTTTATGTCGTGGTGGTAGTCAAGCTAGTGCAGCGGATCAACCAGCTAAAGAAAGACAAAATATAGCTGATCGAGGGTGCAGCGGTGCTGCACCCTCGATATCATGAATTTGGGGAAATAGCTGTTGACTTAATTCAACTTATTGCCAATAATGGTATATGAGTTATAAGCTGGAGCGGTTGGGAAAGTTAGCTCAGGGCCTCTTCCTGGGCGGGTTGATCTTTCTACTGGGCGGGCGGCTGCTGGGCGCGGCGGCCAGCCCAGCAGCCGCGCTCGCGCCGGCCGGACCAAACGACCCGGCCGAAATCGAGGCCTTTGTGGATGGCTTCTGGCGCGAGCGCATGCAGCCGCTGGGCATCCCGGGGGCGGTGTTTGTGCTGGTCAAAGGGGATACGCGGCTGGTCGCAAAGGGCTACGGACTGGTAAACGTCGAGAAAGGCGAGGCGGTCGATCCGCAAAAAAGCCTGTTCGCGGTCGGCTCGGTGTCTAAGGCAGTAACCGCCAGCGCCGTGCTGCAGTTGGTCGAGCGCGGCCAGCTTGACCTGCAGGCACCGGTCAATTCGTACTTAAAATCCTTCCAACTGGATGAAAGTTGCTCGGCAGGGCTATCTACCACCGATCTACTGACTCACAGCGCCGGTTTCGACGAGCGGGTGATCGGCGCCTTCGTCCTTTCGGCAGCCGATCTGCGTCCCCTGGGCGAGTATGTCGCCCACGATCTACCCCCTTGTATCCGCCCGGCCGAGCAAGAGATGAGCTACTGCAACCACTGCTACGGGCTGGCGGGCCTGTTGGTGCAGGAAGTCAGCGGCCAGCCGTTCGAAACCTATGTCGAGGAAAATATCTTTCAGCCGCTGGGCATGGCGCAGAGCAGCTTTCGCCAGCCGATGCCAGTCGGGTTGGACAAGCAGCGGGCAACCGGTTATATTTTCACTCCCGAGCGCCAGCCGGCACCGCTGGTGTATGCCAACTTCTATCCAAGCGGCGGCCTGTGGACCACTGGGGCCGATATGGGGCAGTTCATCATCGGCCAGCTGCGCGGCGGCCTGCCCGGTGGCGCAGCGGTGTTCAGTCCAGAAACCCGCGCCCTGATGCAGCAAGGCCAGTTCAGCCAGGACCCCCGGCTGGAAGGCTGGACCTACGGTTTCTTCGAACATTTCGAGAACGGGCAGCGCCTGATCGGCAAGGACGGCGATTATCCCGGCTTTTCCAGCGCGCTGTACCTGCTGCCTGAGCACGAGCTGGGCTTCTTTCTATCCTACAACGCTACTGTTTCCAGCGGCGCCGGGGTGATCGACCCACGGCTGGTCTTCCCGAGCGCCTTCCTGGCCCACTATTACCCAGACCGCCCGGCGTGGCTGCCGGTGAAGACTTCAAACCAGGCGGCCAACCTGGCCGGGTATTACCGCCTGGCGCGCTACAGTCACACAACGATCGACAAAGCCATCTCACCGATGGCGATCCTGCAGTGGCGGATCGAGGCCAATCCCGACGGATCGCTCAGCCTGGCTTACCCGGCCCTGCTGGGCGGTCAAACCTCCCAGTGGGTCGAAGTCGGGCCAAGGCTGTTCCAGAGCCCGGCTACAGGCAGCTTTTTGAGCTACGCCGAGGACGCCGATGGACGAGTCAACCGGGTATACACAAAGATCACTGAGGAGGGCGTGCTGGAACGGGTGGGGTGGTATGAGACGCTGGCCTTCCAGGGCGGCCTGCTGGGCTTGGTAGTGGTGGTTTTCGTGGCCACGCTGGTGGTATTAGCCTTCCGGTGGTTGGGCAGGCAACGGCAGAAGACGCCTGATACGGCGCCTGTCCGGCTGCCCCCAGGTCTGGTCGGGCGGCTGCTCAAACTGGTGCCGGCAATGGCCGGCGCGCTGAGCGGGTTGAACCTGCTCTTCCTGGCCGGCCTGGCACTGACGATTTCCCAGAGCATGACCACCCGAGCGCCGACGATACCGGGTTATTTCATGGTTCTGCTGGCGCTGCCGCTGGCGGCGCTGGTTCTGACGGTACTACTGGCGGCGACGTCCGGGCTGGCGTGGGGCTGCCGGGCCGGATCGACGGCAGGGCGAATTGGCCTGAGCCTGATCAGCCTGGCCGGGCTGGCGTTCACCTGGTTTGCCAGCTACTGGAACCTGTTGGGTTATAAGCTGTAGAGGTGAAGGATGCGGATTATCGTGGTGGGTGTGATAGAAAACGAGGCTGGTGAGGTGTTAATTTGTAGGATGCCCGCAGGGCGAGGGGTCTTTCCGGGGCAATGGGGGCTGCCGGGTGGCGGTATCGAAGCTGGTGAGGCAGCTGAGACGGCCCTGCAGCGGGAACTCGGGGAAGAGGTCGGCCTGGCAGTGAGCGAGATTCAACCGCTGTTCTTCAGCGACGGGATCTACACCAAGAAATTCCCGGACGGCAGGCAGCAGGAGATCTACATGATCTTCCTGCTGTACGCCTGTCGGGCGGTGAGCGGCGCGGTACGTTTGAACGATGAATTCGAGCAGTATGCCTGGGTTCGCCGGGAGGAGCTGGCTGGCTACGATTTGAACCTTGAAACCCGAAAGACGTTTCAAAGACTGGGATGGGTATAATTCGTGGTAAAATCTAGTCAGACTAGTCAGGCAGGAGATGGCGATGAACAACCTATGGCAGCTACAAGAGGCGAAGAGCAAATTCAGCGAACTGGTGGAGCGTACCCTGGCGCAGGGGGTGCAGATTGTCACCCGGCGGGGACAAAAAGCGGTAGTGGTGCTGCCCTTTAGCGAATACCAGCGCCTGACAGGCAGCCAGGGCAGCCTGGTCGAGTTCCTGACCAACTCGCCGCTGGCGAGTTTGGAACTGGACATCTCGCGCGACCAGGACCTGGGGCGCGAGGTTGGGATCGAGGCATGAATTATTTGCTGGATACCTGCGTCTTATCGGAATTCACCCGCCGCCTGCCGAGCGAAAAGGTAATCGGATGGATGAGGGAGGTTGACGAAGAGCGGCTGTACCTGAGCGCGATCACGGTGGGAGAAATCCAACGCGGCGTCGAGCGACTGCCGGAAAGCCAACGCAAAACCGAGCTGCAGGTGTGGTTGAACACCGGGCTGGTCGAGCGATTTGGCGCGCGGATCCTGCCGCTGGATACGGACACGATGATTTTATGGGGCTCGCTGACCGCGCGCCTGGAGGCCAGTGGGCAGCCGCGGCCCGTGATGGATACCCTGATCGCAGCCAGCGCGCTGCGGAACAACTTGATTATCGCCACGCGCAACCTGGCGGATTACCGGCTGTGCGGGGTCCAGTTGATCAATCCGTGGGAGT
>CAZAGA010000245.1:3390-5487 GCA_964484335.1 uncultured Anaerolineaceae bacterium | reverse complement strand
TTTCGGGCCGGGTTGTGTGTACTGCCGCGGTCGTCAATCCGAACACCACCCAGGTGTTTGGAACGGCGAACGAATCGGTTGAAAATACGACGGTTGCAAAGACGATCAGCCCAAGCAAGCCGGCCAGCCCCCAATAGTGCGAACCTGCCCCGGGCCTGAACAAGAGCGCCAGGCTGCAGCCTAATACTGCGATCACAAAGGAAGTGAACAGGACGGCGCCGACCAGGCCGGTCTCTGCCAGGAGGCGGGCGTACAGGTTTTTGGGTGTGACAAGCTGGTTGCCACGCTCGGTGGGTGTGATCTGGCGGATGATTTCGGGCAGGTTTTGATACGGCCGGTTTGGCAGCCGGGTGTTAAAGAAAAAGGCGTAATTACCAGGGCCGACGCCGAAAAATGGATAGTCTTCGTAGATGCGCAGGGCGGTCTCGGTGTAGGCGATGCGCTGGCCGAAGGCGATGTATTCCAGGTAAGACTTGCCGACTGCCCGTTCGTCGCTCCAATAGCGCCACAGGCGGGAGAAATAGGGGTTTCTTGAGCCGACGAAGAACAAAACCCCGGCCAGGGCCAGGGTGGCCAGGGCGGCTTCGGCCCAGCGCACGCCAGGGTGCTGTTGGGAATACTGGTTGAAGCGTTGCCAGGCGCGCTGCAGCCTGGTTTGGGCGGCTGCCGGGCGGGTGGGGTGACCAGGCGGGGCGAACCTGCGGCCGACCAGGACGCTGATGAAGGTGATTATGACCAGGACGAACAGCCCAGTGCGGGAGAAGGTGAACATCAGCACCAGGCTGGACCAGGCCAGCAGCAGGGCTTCAAGGGTCAGCCAGCGGAAACGCCAGCGAAAGACCGAACGGCGCAGGATCACCGCCGAAAGCAGCCAGGGCATCAGGAGAAAGGTGATCTGCTCGGCAAACCATTTCGGTTCGTAGGTGAAGCCGGAAATGCGGGTCGGGTAGAGCTCCTGGGTCGAGATCAGGCCCTGAAGCCGGTTGAGCAGGGCGAAATAGCTTTCATTAAAGTGCAGGATGTAAATCGCTTGCAACGAGCCCCAGGCCAGGACGAGGGCGAAGCCCAGGTAGAGCCAGCGGAGCGAGAAATTCAGATCTTCTTCGTCCTGGTGGTAGAGCACGGCGGTGAAGTAGATCGCTACGCCCAGGAACAGGGTGAGCAGGTTGCGCAGTAGGCGTGAGATCATGGTCACACCTTTGACCGCTTCCAGGTCCATTCCCAAGGCCAGGATAGAGCTGAGGATGGCCGCAGCCACAAAGGCGAGCAGGGGGAGAAAGGTAGCGGGGAGTCTCTTCTTGAACAGGCGCGGCAAAGTGACCAGCAAGAGCAGGGCCAGCAGCGGGTAGATCGCGAGCGGGCGCACCTGGGTCCTGCCGCCGAACTCAGCCGGCAGATAAGGGAAGCTGGTGAAGGGCAGCGAGACCAGGAAGGCAGCCCAAAAGGCCTTTTGGGCAAGGTGGAGAACTGGTTTTAAGCGGAGCAGGTTCATGCGCGTTAGGCGGCGGGCGGCTGCCGGCGGAGTTTCCGGAGGAGCTGCGGTAGGCCCTTTGCCCCGGAAAGAGTGGCCAGCAGCCAGATCACCCAGGCCAGCAGCCCGGCAATTGCGCCGAAGAGCAACATTGGCCCGCTCGGGCGGAGCGTCTCGGGGAGTGACTTCTTAAGG
This sequence comes from uncultured Anaerolineaceae bacterium, assembly GCA_964484335.1. Lineage (GTDB taxonomy): Bacteria > Chloroflexota > Anaerolineae > Anaerolineales > UBA4823 > CAZAGA01. The sequence continues at coordinate 3,821 of CAZAGA010000245.1, read as the reverse complement.
GCCTGGATTTGTAAGTTCGGCGAAAGCCCCAAGCTGGCATCTTTTTGCTGCTCATAGCGCTGGTTGAACTCCTGGTACTGCCCATCCAGGTATAGCCGGCGCTCTCCCAGGGCGGGGAGGTCCGTCTTGATTGCAACCTGCAGGCGTTCGACCCACTCGACATAAGCCTGGCGAGGGGCGTCTTCGTCCGGTCGGGCGGCCAGGATTTCAATCCAGCCGGGGGAAAACTGGGTTATCCGGCCGGCCCATTGCAGGATTTTCCAGCGCTCGGCGGTGGGTAGAGGTTGGTTTAGGCCTGAATTGTTGGCTTGCACCAGCCAGTCGCGGAAGGCGGCCTGGGAGGCCTGGTAATCGAGCTCGAGCTGCTCGGTTTTGATCCGCTCGGCCCGGAGGGCGCGCATTTCTTCATCGATTTCGGTCAACAGCTCAGA
>CAZAGA010000245.1:0-3290 GCA_964484335.1 uncultured Anaerolineaceae bacterium | reverse complement strand
GCTTTGTACGGATTCAGGCTGACATAGATCTCGGCGCGCGTGCGGTAGGCGGGGGGCCAGAGGTAGGTGGCGGCCCAGCCGAGCAACCCTCCCATCAGGCAGAACAGGAGGATCTGCGGCCATTGGTGGAGCGCCCGGAACACGGCCTCTGAAAGACGCCAACCGGCCTGAAGGGTGTCGGGCGGCGTTGAACCGGAGGAGGAAGGAACAGGGGAGTTGGTTGGCATTATCAGTCGAGGCGGTCAGCCAGGTTGCGGGCAGGCGAGTCCAGGTACAGGAAGCAGCCCACGCCAGCCAGCAGGATCAGAGCGAAAATCGCGTTGCCGATCTGCGGTCCTAACCCGAGGGCGATAAAGGCCAGCGCACCGAGCAAGAGCGCAGCGGTATGCATAGTCAGAACGGCGCGGTGGGAGCTCATTCCAAGCTTGACCAGGCGGTGGTAGGTATGGTCTCGCCCGGCCTGGTAAACTGGTTTTCCCCGCCGGAGACGAGAAAGCACCACCAGGCTGGTATCGAAAATTGGGACGCCCATCAGCAAAATTGGGATGAACCACGAGCCTGGCCGGGTGTATCCCAGGGGGTTATAGACAATCGCCAGGGCGGCCAGGACGAAACCGAGCAATTGAGCTCCGGAGTCGCCTAAGAAGATGCGGGCCGGGGGAGCATTGTGATAAAAGACTCCCAGGCCAGCACCCAGCAGGATGGTACTGAACAGGGTGAGCAAGGCTTGCTGGGATTCGATCGTGATCAGCATGAAAAAGGCTGCTGCCAGGCTGGCCAGGCCAATCGCCAGGCCATCCATGCTGTCCACAAAGTTGTATGCATTGGTGATCCCGACCACCCAGAAAACCGTTAGCCCCAGGTTGAGCCAGTTTTGCTGGAAGAGCTGGACCTGGACGCCCAGGGCGACCAGCACCAGGGTGGCAACCAACTGGCCGAGGATTTTTACCGAGGGGGGAAGGATTTTGTAGTCATCCCACAGGCCGAACAGGAAAATAATCACGGCTGGGATGAAAATCGCCAGGACCGGTTGCTCGAGCAGGTTGCCGCTCACGGCCAGGACGATGGTCAGCGTCAAGAGCAAGACGATCCCACCAACCAGGGGAGTGAGGTGCAGGTGGACTTTGTGCGAGGCGCGCCTGGGGTCATCGACCAATCCCAGGCGTAGCGCCAGCCGGTCGGAAGCAAAGCCTAGGACCAGGGCCAGGGTGGTCGCAATAAAGATGATGCTGAAGGTCAGGGAGGTGTTCAAGGGGTTAGTGACTGGGATGGATGGGGTAGCCCGAGAGTTTCGTAGACCGCCTGAGTGGATTGATTGACCCGCTCAACAGTGAATTCTTTCAAGACAATCTGGCGGCTTGCTGCTCCCATTCTACCACGCAGGGATGGATCGGCAAGTAGTTTCCCCAGCGCCTGGGCCAGCTCAAGCGGGTCGCCTGGTGCGACCAACAAACCATTGACCGAATCCTGGACAATCGCCCGGCAGCCAGGGATATCCGTGGCGACCAACGGCCGGCCGCAGGCGGCTGCTTCGAGCAATACGGTCGGGACGCCTTCCCCGTACATGGTGGGCAGGGTTACGATATGAGCTTTTTGGTAAATGGCGTTCATTTCGGATTGCCAGCCCCACCATTCGATGATGCCCTCCTCAGCCCAGGCCAGGAGCTGAGCTTCGGAGATGGAGGCCGGGTTGCCTGGATCGGGCGCTCCAACTAAGACCACGCGTACTGGAGTGGTTTGGTGGAGCAAGCGGGCAGCCTCGACCAGCACCCCGACGCCTTTATCCCAGAGCATCCGGCTGGAGAGCAAGACCACTGGCGTTCCGGGCGGCTGCGGGGCAGGTTGAAAGCGCCGGGTATCCACCCCAACGCCGCCGATCAACCAGGCACGCTGGCTGGAGAGCAGCTTCTGGTCGATAAAATAGCGCCGGTCTTCATCGTTTTCGAAAATGACCGCCTGGTTAGGGTGGTTAAAGGCCTGGCGGTAGAAAGGGCGGACCGCTTTTTGGATCAGGGCTGCCCGGGCATCCTTGCTCAGAAATACATAGCCACGCCCGGTAATCGAATTGACCACGCGCGGTACACCCACCAGCCTGGCAGCCAGCGAACCATACAGGACCGGCTTGATGGTATGATGGTGAACCAGGTCGGGCTGTTCCCGCCGGTAGAGTTTCAACAGGGCAACCAGCGCCGGCAGCTCACGCCAAGGGGCGACCGATTGGCGGCCAAGCTCCCAGTTGATCCAACGGAAGCCATCCCGCTTGAACTCCTGGACAAACGGCCCCGAGGGAGTGACCAGGGCAATTTCATAGCCCTGGTTACGCAAAAAAAAGGCCAAAGAGCGCCGGAAGTTAAACAGATACCAATCGGTGTTGGCGGCCAGGATAATCTTGGTCATGGCCTGCCAGTGTGTGGAGACGCAGCCTGGCAGACTTCCGCATACAGCTTTTTCAAGCGCTTATCCATTTCCTCCCAACTGTAAATGGTCTGGTAGGCCAGGCGGGCGTTTTGCCCCAGGGTTTGCCTGAGGTCCGGATCCTGCTCCAATTGAGCCAGGGCCTGCTCCAAATCGTGAACATTTCCATATTCTACAACAATTCCGCAGTGGTTGCTTTCGATCATGCGATCCATGTTGGTATCCCGGGCGACGACGATTGGCTTGCCCAGCAGCATGGCTTCGAATACTTTGTTGGGGCTGGAAAAGCGGTGATTGGGGATCTGCGGGTCGTAGGTGGCGAACAGGACATCGGCTGCCTGGCTGAGTTGCAAGGCTTGATCGTACGGTATCCGGCCATGCCAATGGCAGTTTGGCAACGCCTGGCAGGCAGCCCGGATTTCTTCTTCGTCACCACCAAAGCCGGCCAGGTCGAGCTGCCAGGTGGGGTGCTTTTGGAGCACGGCCAACATTTCGAACAAGCCGCGCTCTTTCTGCAGCAGGCCGATATAGGCCAGGCGAAAACCTGACCCGGCCGGGGCAGGTCCTGGATTGAGGGGCTGAAAGCCAATCGGTTCAGCCGGGCTGTTGTAGATAACTGCACTGCGCCGGGGCTGGGCGCCGCTGATTTGCTCCCAGCGCGCGTCATCGACCAGGATTAATGCATCCGCCTTGCCAATGGCGCGCAGGTCGGCAGAGCGGATCAGGCGCTTGAGCAGCTCGGGGGTGGCGCGCAGGTGGTCGGCGTAGAAATCGAAGATATCGTAAATAACCTTTTTCCCAAACAGGATCTTACAGGCCAACGCGGGGAGGATCGTGTCAAAGTCACAGGCATGGATCAAGTCGAACTGCTTGCG
>CAZAGA010000244.1:3269-5490 GCA_964484335.1 uncultured Anaerolineaceae bacterium | reverse complement strand
CCGTCTGGACGAAGGTCGCAATCGGCAGGTCGTCTTCGACGATCAGGATATACTGCGGCGAGGCAGGCATAATGGATGCAATTATAAACTTGTTTTGCTTAATGCGTGGCGCAGGCAATGCAGGGATCAAAGGCGCGCACCACCCGCCCGACCGCCCGTTCGAGCTCCAGGTTGACGCGCTGTTTGTTGATGTAACGCTTCGCCGCCACGGTCAGAGCGCGCTCGATCGCCAGCAGGTTGTGGACGGTGGGGATGATGAATTCAGCCTGGGTGATTTTGCCATCTTCGATGCGGTAATGGTGGATCAACGGGCCGCGTGGCGCTTCGACCAGGCCGTAGCCCTCGCCATCGCGGCGGGTGTGCGGCACGGCCGCCCAGCCCTGGTCAAGCGGGTGGTCGAGGATCTCGATCGCCCGCTCGAGGGCATAGACTAGCTCGATGCCGCGGCAGATATCGAAGAGCAGGATGCCGTGGGCGGGCAGCCCGAAGGCTTCGCGGAAGCGCTGCAGGTACAGGTCGGCGCGCGGGGTGCCCATCACGCGCGCCATGTTGACCCTTGCCAGGCTGTTGGCACGCAGCACCTGGCCGTTGTAGCTGGTCTGGCCTGCGTAGCTGTAATCGGTCTCTTGGAAGGACAGGTGGGTGCGAAAGTCACGCGCCAGGAAGGTCTGGCAGGTGACGCCGTCCGGGCCCATCACACGCAGCAGGTCGCTATCGAAGGTCGGGAAGGACATCCCGGTGGCGGTCAGGTAGTGGGCCGGCTCGTCGTCGCCCCAGGTGCCGATCCGGTCGCGCAGCTCGAGCGACATCTCCCAGTACAGGTCGAACAGGTCGCAGGCAATCGGCAGGATCTCGAGCAGCTCAGTGCGCACCTTGTCGGCGGTCGCGGTGTCGATTCCGCCGGACATACCGCCGACGATCGCCTTAACCGGGTGGATGAACTGGCCGCCGGCGGCGCTGATCAGGTCGGTGCCGCCGCGGCGGATCTTCAGGGCGCGCAGGGCAATGTTGCTCTTGACCTGCTCGCGACCGGCTTCTTCCGGGCCGTGGCTGAAGATGCTGGTCATGCCCATCCGGTCGGGCATGGTGAAGATGAATAGCGAAGTGGCCTGGTTCTGGATGAGCTGGCCGAGCAGGAGCAGCTCGCGCAGCTTGAGCGCCAGCGGGGGCGGGTGGACGCCGTAAGCGTCTTCGAGCGCCTTGACCGCTGCGACGTGGTGGGCGGTGGCGCACACGCCACAGATGCGCGGTACGATCACCGGCATCTGTTCGGCGGGAACGCCCTGGACGAAGTGTTCGAAGCCGCGCAGCTCGGTGGCCTGGAAGCGGGCCGAGAGCACCTCGCCATCGATCTCTTCGATCACCACCTGGGCATGGCCCTCAATCCGGCTCAACGGGAAGATCATCTTAGTCATAGGATTTTTTCCTTTGGGCGAGGGTCGCGGTTGTACTCGTCGTAATCGGAGAATTGGAACAGGAACATGGCGTACTGCGGCGACTGCAGGCCCTGCTGGATCTCGGCCGGGGGAATTTCGGTCATGGTGGTGAAGACTTTTGTGATCGAAGCCAGCCAGGCGGCGGATTCCTTTTCAATGAAAGCATTGGATGGGCCGCGGCAGCCAACGCAGGGGTGGCCGGGCTTGGTGCACAGGGCATTGCAGCCGCCGCGGGTCGAGGTGCCGATGCACAGGTAGCCCTGGTTCACCAGGCACAGGTCGGGCAGGACCTCGCCCTTCAGGAAGCCGTTCAGGTGCTCCGGGCGAATGGTCTTATCCTTGTGGCGGCCGCATTCCTGGCAAACGCTGCTGGACGGCTTGAGCTCGCTTTTCTCGCCCAGGGCGGCCATGAACAGGTCGGGGGTCGGCGGGCAGCCGGGCAGGTAGCGATCGACTGCCACCAGGGCGTCAACCGGGTGCGACTTGGGCAGTAAGCGCGGCAGGTGGCGGCGCTCGGAGTGGGTCAGGAACAGGCTGCGCACTTCATCACGGTCGCCGAGGTGGGCCACGCCGCCCGAGATGGCGCAGGTGCCCACTGCCCAAACCTCCCTGGCGCGGCGGACCGCCGTGCGCAGGTGGTGCAGGTCTTCGTCGTTGCGCACGCTGCCGCTGACAAAGAGCACGTCGACTTCGGGCAGCTCGTGGGCCGAGGTGACCAGCGGCATATAGGTCAGGCGGTGGGTGTCGATCCAGTCTTCGGCGTTGAGCAGGGCGACTTCACAGCC
>CAZAGA010000244.1:0-3169 GCA_964484335.1 uncultured Anaerolineaceae bacterium | reverse complement strand
TGCTGGCTCTTGGCCAGGGCCAGGTTCGCCTCGGCCAGGGCGCGGGCGTTGATGATCTCATCGCGCTTCAGGACGGCGTCACTGTAAGCCTGCTCGGCATCGTCGAGAGTTTTCTGGGCGTCCTTGCGCTGGGCATTGTCCACGGGCAGGTCCTTGTAGGGCTCGAAGTCGGTTTTTGCGGTGTTGAGCTCTTTTTGAGCATCGGCCACGGCGGTGCGGGCGTCTTCCAGCTCGTCCTCGGTTGCCTGGGTATCGATGGCGTCCCAGGCTTTTTGCGCCTGGACCAGGGCCTGGTCGGTGCGCACCCGCTCAGTCCAGGCCTGGTGATGGGCCAGGTCGATGGTGCGCTGCAGGTCGTCGAGGGCCTGCTGGGCGGCGGAGACTTCCAATAAAGCGGCGTCCAGGCGGGCCTGGGCCTCCTCGCTATTTTCGAGGCGAGCCAGAGCCTGGCCGGCTTCAACCTGCTGGCCGGCTTTGACCAGAATCTCGGCCACCCGGCCAGGTTGGGCAAAAGCCAGGTAGCGCGACTCGGCCGGCTCGAGGTGACCCTCGGCAACGACGCCGCTTGGCGCTGGGGTAGCGCTCTCGGCCTGGGTTGGCGCGGCAGTCGGGTCGGCCCCGCCGATGCCCAGGCTGCTGCAGGCGGTTAATGAAAGTAAAAGAATGATGTAGAGTAGTTTTTTCATAATTTGATCCTTTTTTTACCACCAAGCAAAGGCGCAAAAAAATCCTTCATGTCTTTGAGGCTTTGTGGTTAACTCCTTATTCATAGGCCAGCACCTCACGGATCGTCAGGCGGGCGGCGTTATAAGCGGGCAAGATGCTGGCCAGGGCCGAGAGCAGCAGGACCAGGCCGAGCCACAATGCAAAGCCGACCCAGTTCAACGCCAGGGCAATGTCGCTCTGGAAAATGGCTGCACTGATAATCCCGGAGAGCAGGGCGGTGATCGGGAAGGCGAGCAGCGCGCCGAACAACCAGGAGAGCAGGCCGATAAACAGGCCCTCAAACATGACCGACTTGATAATTTGCAGGTCGACCGCGCCGATCGAGCGCATCACGCCGATCTCGCGCGTCCGCTCCAGCACATTCATGCCCATCGTACCGGTCAGGCCGATGCTGCCGACCACGGCGGTCAGCAGAGCCATGATGAGCAGGAAGGTGATCAGGATGCCGAGGCTTTCGGAGGCGGTCTCGAGGGTGGAGAGCCCGGCCTCGGCCTGGCTGACATGGTAGCCGGCGGCGCGAAAAGCCTGGTCGACGCGCGTCACCATCTCTTGCTGGCAGGCCGGGTCTTCATTACAGCCGGCGACGATCCGGAAGCTGAAGGCCTGGCGGGGCAGGTTGATCAACTCGGAGATGGTCTCGTAATTGGCGTACACCAGGCTGGCGTTGCCGCCCGCCCCGGTCAGGCGGAAGATGCCGACCACCTCCCAGCTATCTTCCTTACCGTTCAACTTCAGGCGCAAGCGATCGCCAGGCTGCAGATCGGGGAAGGAGACCAACAACGTCTCGGAGACAGCCACGCCGCGCCTGTCAGATGCTTGCAGCCAGCGGCCTGCGCGCATCACCGGCTCGACCAGCTTGCTGCCGGCCGGCGGGGCCAGGATCTGGACGCCCTCGGCCAGGCTGCCATCCGGATAGAGCGCATCGCCGCTGACAAAGGCCCAGCCTTCCAGGTCGCGCACCCCGGAAATGGCCAGGGCCTGGCGGCGGATTTCGTTGATCCGGTACGGCCGGTCAAAGCTCAAGCTGACATCGGCCAGGAAGTAGCGCCCGATCTGGCTGATGTAATTATCCAGCCCGGCCTGGACGTTGAAGACGGCGATGAAAATCGCACCACCCATGGTCAAGGTGAAGAGGGTCAGCGCCAGTCGGCCCTTGCGGCGGAAGGTATTGCGCAGCGAGATCAGGTAGGGCCGGGAAAGGAACTTGATCCGGGCCAGGGCGCGGTCGACCAGGCCCTTGCGTCGGCGAGCCTGGCCAGGGTCGTAACCGCTGATGGCGCGCTGGACGGTGACATGGGCGCCGCTGATCACCGGGGCTAAGCCGGCGCCGAGCGGGACAAGTAAAGCGATGGCGACCTGGAGCAGCAGGGCCAGCGGCGCCACCCGGTAACCCTGGACGTTGAAATTGAGCTGCTCGCCGACGAAGCCGGCCAGCCAATAGGCGGCCTGGGCGCCAAGCGGCAGCGAGATGGCCAGGGCCAGCAAGCCGAAGGCGACGATCAGGGCCAGGTACATGCTGACAATCTGGCCGCTTTTCGCCCCGACCAGCTTCATCACGCCGATGAAGCGCTGGTGGGCGTTGAGCAGGGCGGCCAGGGTATTGGCGATCAACGACGAGCTGAGCAGGACGATCAGCACGCCCAGCGCGCCGAGGATGCCCAGCACGGCCTGGACGGTGGAGGTCATCGGGTGCTCGTCGGTCAGCGAAAGGCGGGTGCGCCCGACGGCGATCCCGCCCTGCTCCAGTTTATCCGAGACGCGGGTCGAGATGGCGGTAATGGCGGCTTTGTCGTTCTCGCCTTGGGAAACCGTGACCAGCAGGCGGTTGAAAGTGGAGGGCTGGCGCAGCCAGGGCAGGCTATCATAGGTGGTGAAGACCAGCGGGTTGGCCAGGAAATCGCCGGCCGAGCTGGTCTGGTCCTGCACGATGCCAACCACCGGGGCCTGGCGGAGGCTGCCATCAGCTAGCTCGATCTCAACCGTCTCGCCAACAGCTACATCCAGGTCGGCAAGGGCTTTCTTCTCCAGCACGAGCTGGCGATCGCCGGGGAAGAGTTGGCCTTCGACCGGCAGGAGCAGGTTGATCTGGCTGCCTTCGAAATCGGCGTTGGCAATCAGGCTCAAGCTGACCCACTCGCCGCCGATCCGGCGCAGGCGGAGGCTGATCTCGCGCCGCCCTTCGGCTTGCTTGACGCCATCCAGGTTTTCGATTGTGTTCAGGATGGTCGAGTCGAAATCAGTCGTGAAAAGCTGGAGGTTGGCCGGGTTGCCGGAGGCATAGCTGGCCCCCAGGTCTTCGGAGATGATCACATAGGCGCCGGCAATCATCCCGACGGCAAAGACACCGACGGCAATCGAGAGCACCACCAACAGCGTGCGCAGCTTGTTATCCCACAGGTCAGAGAGCACTTTTCGCCAGCGTGGTCGCATCTTATCTCCTGCG
>CAZAGA010000243.1:0-5547 GCA_964484335.1 uncultured Anaerolineaceae bacterium | reverse complement strand
GCCACCACCGCCGCCGAGACCATCCAGGCCGCCATCACCCAGAACGCCGCTGCCACCGCCCTGGCCCACGGCTTGACCCCGTCGGCCGAGGTCGCCTCGGCCACGCCGGAAGCCACCCCGCTGCCCGGCACGCTATCTCCTACCGCGCCAGCGGCTTGTGAAAAAGCCAGTTTCATCGCCGACGTGACCATCCCGGATAACACCGTGATGTACCCACTCACTCCGTTTACCAAAATCTGGCGCATCCGCAACGACAGCCCATGCACCTGGGATGAAAGCTATTCCCTGGTCTTCAGCAAGGGGGCGGCGCTCAACCAGGTTGCCGCGGCGCCCTTCCCGGGCAAGGTCGCCCCCGGCCAGCAGGTGGACCTGTTCGTCAACCTGGTCGCCCCGGCCGGTCCCGGCGCTTACACCGCCCACTGGTTGTTGCGCTCGCCTGAGAATGTGCTCTTCGGCGTCGGTGGTTCGGGCAGCACGCTCTACGCCACCATCCTGGTCACCACCACCGGCCAGCCCGACGCTCGCTTTGCCTATGATTTCAGCGCTAACGCCTGCAACGCCCGCTGGTACACTCCGGCTGGCGAGATCCGCTGCAGCAACACCAGCGCCGACCCGAGCGGCTCAATCCTGGTAATCCCCGAAGCCCCGCTCGAGCGCGGCCAGGAGAATGAGCCCGGCCTGTGGCTGCGCCCCGACCAGAACCGCGGCGACTTCATCACCTCCGAGTACCCGGCCTATACCATCCAGCCCGGCGATCACTTTGTCGCCGAGCTGAGCTGCGTCCCCGGTTTTAGCGGTTGCGAGACCCGCTTCGTGCTCTCGATGGTATACGGCTCGGGCTTGATCAGCCTGGGGAGCTGGACCGAGCGCGCCGATGGCCAGACCCAGGTGATCGATATTGACCTGGCCGCCTATGCCGGACAGGAAGTGCGCTTCCAACTCCGCCTCGAGCCACTCGGCGACCTCGATCAATCGGGCGGGATCTGGCTTCTGCCCTCCATCCGCCGCCAGGCTGTTCAACCGACCAGCTACCCCTAAAGTATTGCTCTTTGACAGAATGTTAAAAAACCGGCCAGTCCGGTTTTTTAACATTCTGTCAAAATGAGTAGGTGGCAAGCTAATTGCAACATCAACGGAAGATTGAATCAATTTCAGAGAGTTGAGGAGGATATATGAAACGTCTGACCGTAATCTTACCGTTAGCTATCCTGTTGGTCCTGTTCATGGTTGCCAGCCTGGTCGTCCTGACCAGCCAGCCGGCCGCCGCCGCCCAGATTGACCTGTGCCCCCCTGGACAGGAATTGCAGCATGGCTGCAAGTGGGTTCAGCACACCATCACCAAGCGTTGCCGCTGGTTGCCTGCGCCGGCGGTTACGCCTCGTTGGGTAGAGATACCGATTGGCACTTGCCCAGGCGGGGTGGTCGAGACTCCACCAGTCGATCCGGATCCGACTGCCACCACCCCCGGTAATTCGGATCCCACCCGCCGCCCGCCGCTGCCCACCCCGGGCAACCACCCACCGCGCGAGCACCCCGGTGGGCCCGGCAACCTGGCTTACCTGTTGCTGGGCGTGGCCGGCCTGGGTGGTTTAGGTCTGGTTGGCGCTGTGCTTCGCCGGCGCACCCTCGGTCGCCGCTAACCGTTTTCCTTAAGGAAGTGCGTCCTGTATGGGCGGCTGGCTCCAGCCCGGCCGCCCGCTCGAGGGCGTTTTCCTGGTCCGGAGACACTGGATTGAAATCCGTATCCTGGAAAGCCTGCTGTGGCGGTTTGTTGCTGCTCCTGGCCCTGGCGGCCTGCCAACTCGCTCAATCGCCGCTCTCCCAACCGCGCGGCCAAAACGACCCAGGCAAGCTGAGCGACCCAGGCAAGCTGAGCGACCCAGGTAAACTGGGCGCAGTCGAAGCACCTGGTTCATTACCCGGTTCCACCGCACCCACCCCCTTCCGCCCGCTCCGCCCAACCCAGCCCGGCGAACTTGCGCTTCCCACCGGCAGCCCGGCGTCTTCTCCCGGCGATCCAGCCTTTGTCTTAGGCCAGGGCGCCGGGACGCTCGCGCCCACACCGGTTTGGCTGACCCCGCTCCCGCCGCGCGACAACTCGTTGCCCGTTTCCTCTACTTCCAGCGTTGCCATTTCCTCCGAACCGAGCCTGGAGTTCTACGGAATTGATTTCGGTTCGCGTCAGAAGGTCACCTTGACGATCTACCCACCCAAGAGTGTCAATCGCGGCAAGCCGATCAAGATCGCCTTCATCCCGGCCGAGCGCTGCCGTTTTGGGCAGAAGACCGGCTGCGTCTATGCCTACAAGCCCAGCTATCCCGGAAATGTTCTGGTGATCACCATCCATTCCGGCGTCGGCGGCGAAGGCCAGCGCTTGCGCAGCGCCCTGGAAGGCACCGGGATCAACCGGGCGGGTTTGTCACTCGCCGAAGTGCAGCAAAACCTGGCCGCGCTGCAGGGCGCTCGGGTGGTGCTCTCGCAGGGGGGACAAGAAGTGAATTTCGCCCAAGTGGCCGCCTTCACTCGCATCCCGGCTCGAGCCCTGACGCGTTATTTCAAAGCCCCACTCTCGGAAATATTGGGCGTTGCCAGCAACCTTGATCCGGCCCTGGCGCCCTGGGCGATCCCCGAGCAGCCGGTGATTGTCATCGAAACCTGTGGCTGGAAGATGCCCGGTGAGAAGGGCTCGGATCAGGCCAGTGATACCACTGGCTCGGTCTACCTGGGGGTGATCACCAGGCGCTGATCCGCAGTTGGGGGGGTATAATTTAAGCGGAGGTCCACGATGGAAAAGTACCTGCCTTATGACCTGCCGCTCCAGGCCCAGATCGATTTCTTCAGCGGCGAGCTCAGCCCGTGCGGCGAATTCTACGAGCGCCACCTGCGCCAGTTGGCCGGGCAATTTGCTGATCCCCAGGCTGCGGCCGCCATCCTGGCATCCGAAGACCGTCTGCTTTACGATGTGCGCACGCGCGCCTTTATTACCAGCCTGTCCGACCTGACCCTGGCGGTGGTGCGGATCTATCCGGGCAAGGTTGGCGACGAATATCACTTCACCAAGGGCCATGCCCATCTGTTGCTCGAAGAGCCGGAGCTGGACCTGTGCCTGTCGGGTCAGGGCTGCTTGCTGCTCGAAAACGGCGAAGGCGATTTCGAGGCTCACTGGTGGACGCCCGGCTCGGTCAGTCATCTTCCACCCGGCTATGCCCACCGCGTTGCCAACACCGGAAACGAGCCGCTGATCTATGCGGCAATTTACCGTCTGTCGGCTGGGCACGATTATGAGCGCGTCGCCCGGCAGGGCTTTTCCCGCCGGGTCATCGAGCGAGATGGTCAGCCAGTTCTGCTCGAACCTTAGCTTCGGAATGGCTCCTTCCGCTCCTTTGTCTGCCCAGGCTAGCCTGAATGAAAAATATCCTCCCTCAGAACCATGTTCGTGCGAGATCTGCCGGGCGTATTGTCAGCGTCCCGGCTGGTGGAGTGTGCGAGGGGCTCAGGCGGCTCTGGCCGCTGGCCATGCCCGGCGCATGATGCTAGAAGTATCTCCCGACCGAACCTTCGCGGTACTCGCCCCGGCCTTCAAAGGCGCGGAGGGTTACCTCGGTCTGCAACAATATTCCAGGAATGGCTGCACTTTTCTCGAAAATGGCCTGTGTCAGTTACATGCCGCCGGTTTACTGCCGCTCGAGTGCGCTTTTTGCCACCACGACCGCATTGGCCAGGGGCCGTATTGCCATGCTGACCTGGAAAAAGATTGGAATACCCCTGTTGGCCAGGCCCTGGTCCGCTTTTGGTTGAAGTCGGTTGATCTCTGGAGCTACCGCGATCTCATCTTTAAAAAATAAAGATGGTGCAACCGGGTATCGCCTGGTCGCACCATCTTAACTTCTAAAGAGCCTGCCTGGATAGGCAGGTTTATTTCTTAGGGTCGCGCGACGATGATCGCCGTGCCGTTGCTATCGCTTTCCGGATCGTGATTGAGCGCCGAGTTGTAGGTGTAGCCCGACTTGCTGGCGCTGACCACCGTGAAGGTCACGCTGGCCACGCTGCGCCGCTGCATGCCGGTCTTGGAGACTGTGCACTTGCCGGCGCTATCCGTCGTGCACGAGGCGCTGCCGGTCGCACCATTGCTCCAGTTGCCGTTCACCACTGCGCCAACGATTGGGGTGTGGTTGCCATCGTGGACGTAGATTGTCACACTGGCATTCCACTTCGCCAGGCCTGAGTTCGTTGCCGCACCGTCCAAATCGCCGATGTGCAATACGGTTGAAACGGTGTTGGCGACGCTCACATTGTGAACGTCCTGGCCGGTCTGGGCGGCGGTGTCGGTGGCCACGGCTTTGACCGTGTGGGCGCCGTCGGCGTACAGCGTGGTGTTCCAGGTAGCTTCGTACGGTGCGCTGGCATCGCTGGAGAGCAGGACGTCATCCACGTAGAAGGCCACGCCGGTCACGCCCTGGTCATCGCTGGCCGAGGCTGTGATCGTCACGGTGCCGTTAACCGTCGCGCCGTCCGCCGGGTTGGTGATCGAGACGCTCGGTGGCTGGTCGATCGCCGTGCAGGTGCTCAAACGGAACGAGCCGACCCGGGTCTGCCAGCTGGCATTCCCGGCTACCTGGCTGGTGTAGTATTCCTGGGTATACCAGAAAGTGCAGTCATCGACCGGGTCCACCGACATGGCTGAGTAGTCGCCCCAGCGGCCGGCGCTGTGGTCTTGCCAGCCCGAGCCGTTGATGATCGTGCCTTCGCCGAGGGTCATCTGGCCGAGCGGATCGCCTGGCAGGCGGCCGGTGTAGCGGATCGACGGGTAGACCGTACTGCTTGAGATCGAATAGCCCAGGGCGATCTCGCCCTTGCCATTCATCGCCGCCGAGCCCATCCAGCGGTGATTGGCATCCGGGGCGAAGGTGCCCTGCTGGTATAGCGACCAGCCCGAGCCGCTATTGCGCAGCTCGTACCAGCGCACGCCGGCGTGGTCAGTGCCATCCACGTCCACCGTGTGGTTGGCAACGATCGTTTGGTAGGAACCGAAGTTGCGGTACTGGAAGCGGTACATCAACCGGTCGGCGATCGAGTCCACGTTCGTCCCACCCGGCTGCGGGATGCAGTTGCGTGCCCCGCCGCACATGTCTGTATCAAAGGCTGCTACCGGGATCGTGCCCTGTTGGGTGAAGGTCGAGTTGGCGGTGTTGACCCAGTCGGCGTGAAATTTCCACAGCCAGAGCTGGTCGGGGGCATAACCCCAACCATCATCGTCGATTTCGGCGAAGGTCGGATCCGTGCCCGCGGCCGGCGCCGGGCCATCCAGGTCTGCCGGCTGCATGCCGCCCAGGTTTGAGTTGGTGCCGAACAGGTCGAAAGAAATCATCCGCGCTGCCTGGCCGAGCAGCATTTTATCGCGCTCGAACACAGCCACGCCCTGGCCAGCCCAACTGCCGGATCCGGCGCTGAACTGGTTAACGGTCATGTAGTAGCCATTCGGCCATACGCCGAAGTGCGGATAGTCGTTCATCTTGTTCTTGCTGTACAGGAAGGCATAGCGGTACC
>CAZAGA010000242.1:0-5559 GCA_964484335.1 uncultured Anaerolineaceae bacterium | reverse complement strand
TGACGCCTCCCATGGAACGATTATGTCGGTTAATAATTCCTTGTATGGCAGCGGTCTGCTTCAATTTGGCACCCCGGAACAAAAAGAAAAATATCTGGTTCCGGTTGCTTCCGGGGAAGCGATTGGAGCCTACTCCCTGACTGAACCAATGTCTGGCTCTGATGCCGGGACAATGCGTTGTAGGGCTATTCTGGATGGAGATCATTACATCTTAAATGGGCGAAAATCTTGGGTGACCAGTGGCCCGGTAGCAGATTACCTGATTGTCTTCGCAATGACTGAACCGGAAAAAAAGCAACGCGGGATTACTGCCTTTCTGGTAGAGGCCACGCAAACCGGTTTTATCCGAGGGAAGAAGGAGCCTAAGCTGGGTATCCGAGCATCGGCCACCAGCGAAATTGTTTTTGAAAACTGCCACGTCCCGCTTCGAAACCGGCTTGGTTCAGAGGGGGAGGGCTTCAAGATCGCGATGACGATCCTGGATGCTGGCCGGATCGGGATCGGCGCCCAGGCCCTTGGAATCAGTGAAGCAGCTTACCAGGCCAGCTTGGAATACGCTTCCCAACGGGAAGCTTTTGGACAGCGAATTGGTGAGTTCCAGGGTGTCAGCTTCAAATTGGCGGATATGAAAACCCGCATTGAAGCAGCTCGCCTGCTGGTTTACAATGCCGCCCTCGCCAAAGAAAGAACCAAAGCCCACGGTGGGCGCTACACCCTGGAAGCCTCAATGGCTAAACTATTTGCGTCTGAAACGGCGATGTTTGTAACTCATGCTGCTGTGCAGATCCACGCCGGTGTAGGATATAGTAAAGAACTTCCGATCGAACGGTATTTCCGGGATGCCAAGATCACTGAGATTTATGAAGGTACCAGCGAAATTCAACGACTGGTGATCTCACGCTTGGAAACCGGGCTGCGGTAAATAATCCAATAGTTTATTATGTCGCCTACCCTGTTGTGGGTTCTGTTATTGATTCTAGGCTCAGTGTTGTTAACCTGGGCTGGGATAGTTTTGTTCAAGATTATCCAAAGAATCCAGCTTGGGAGCCCAGATAGCCCTGCAGCGCATGATCTATCTATCTTGGGCTGGTTGCAACATTCCTGGCAACAATTCCGCCACCGGACTTGGCGTTACCTTTCTGAAGACCCTGAAACATCAGATTCGGTCGAAGGATCTCCGTTAGCCGATCGAGATCGAACCTTACTAGGCTTGGAGGAAAAGGCTGAATCTGAACCGAAGACGCCCAACCTGATGCTGAATCTGGTGGTACCGGAAGGCACACGCATCCAATTGACGATCGAAACACTGCCTGACTCCCAGGGTGAACCGCAAATTGAAATTCGCCAAGCGGGCTTGGCGGGCGTCACTCCAGTCGTGGTCAGGGGCGTGCCCGCCAACGAGATTGAACGATCTACTATTCCGGGCAGCACCCGAAAAATCCAGAGAAAGTGGTCACTCCCAGGTCGAGCTTCGGCTGTTGGGAGCAGGCTATCCAGAGTGTCCCTGCCTTCGGGTTTGTTTTTACTGGCGGTCCTGGTTTACCTGGTGACCCGGCTGGTTGGCCTTGAGCGCTTTCCAATTTATTTCTTTACAGATGAGGCTGTACACACCATCTTGGCAGAAGAGCTGGTAGCCAATCACTTCAGGTTCAACGGCGTATTTCTTCCGACTTATTTTCCATTAGGCGCTTCGTTTGGTTTGAATAGCCTGAGTGTTTATCTACAAGTCTTGCCATTTTTATTGTTTGGTAAATCTGTTTTTGTCACTCGAGCTGTCTCCGTATCGGTCACCTTGCTTGGCGGTGTAGCAGTTAGCTTGATCTTGAAGGATTTTTTTAAATCGCGTTACTGGTGGGCGGGTATCCTGATCCTCTCGACCACTCCAACCTGGTTTTTTCATTCCCGGACTGCATTTGAAAATATTGAGCTGGCTTCTTTTTATGTCTTGTTCCTCTATTTTTACCTTTCTTACCGGCTGCGCTCGCCGAAATGGTTATTCCTGGCCATCTTTTCAGGCGCATTAGTCTTTTATTCGCATGGTCTAGGCCAGTTCTTGATGGCTATCACGGCTGCTGTACTTGTCCTGGTTGATCTTCCCTATCATTGGTCTCAGCGTAAGATGCTTGCTTGGGGAGGATTATTTGCCGTGCTACTGGCGCTGCCCTATCTTCGTTTCTCGATCGCATCGGGGGGGATTTTTGAAGAACAAATGCGAATGCGCGGTAGCTACTGGTTGAGCAACGACCTGAGTCTGGCTCAGAAGATACTCCAGTTTGCCAGGGAGTATTTGAGTGGATTAAATCCTGGTTACTGGTTTGCAGCAGATACCCCGCGCGATCTGATTCGCCACCAGATGAAGGGCTACGGTCATCTTTCTATTGCCACTTTACCGTTTCTGATCGGTGGCTTGTGGCTGGCAATCAGGAACCTGCGCTCGCCAACTTATCGGACGGTGCTGATCGCAATGCTGGCTTCTCCTTTCGGCGCAGCCCTGGCCCAGGTGGCGATTTTACGCATGATCTGGTTGGTCATTCCAGCTGTGATTCTAACCACCTTAGGCGTCAATCAGTTTCTGTCCTGGTTGGAAAAGAAACGCCTGCCTCAACCTGTTCTGGCTATCAGCTTGTTCATTATTCTTGCAGGGTTCAATGTGTATATGATGAGTGATGCCCTTAAAAATGGGCCACTATGGTATCGTGATTACAGTTTGTATGGACTTCAATATGGCGCACGCCAGGTTTTTGGTGATGCCATCCCCAGAATTTTAGATAACAACCCATCCTCTCGGGTGGTTGTTACGCCTACCTGGGCGAACGGAACGGATAATTTTGTTCGTTTCTTCCTGACCCCTGCACAACAAGCTCGGACACGCCTGGATAGTATTGAGGCCTATTTATTTGAGCGGTTGCCAGTTGACGAGAATCTGTATGTCATTTTGACCAGGCCAGAATATGAGGCTGCCATCGCCAGCCCGAAATTTGGAAAGGTCAACCTGGTAGCAACCCTACCTTACCCTGATGGAACAACTGGATTTTTTATTGTCAACCTGGAATATTCCGTTCAGGCAGATGAGATTTTTGCAGCCGAAAAACTAGCTCGCAGCCAGCCTGTGGAGGCTCAGGTGATGGTGGATGGCCAGTTGGTGCGGATTTTATATTCACAAATTGATATGGGCCAGCCAGAAGCAATTTTTGATGGCGATACCTATACACTGATACGTGGCCTGGAGGCCAATCCTTTTATCATTGATTTGGCATTCCCAACCGGGCGAACCATCAGCCAGATCAGCGCTGATTTCGCCAATATGGATTTTACTCTGAAAGTTGAGCTATTCGCCTTGGATGGCAACACGGTTCTATATGAACAAACCTACCGCGGCTTGCCAGGCGATCCACATGTAGACCTGGTGATTGATCGCGGGCCGCAGCCGGTGACCCGATTGCGGTTGGAAATTCTCTCCTTGAATGGAGGGGAAAGGCCGCATATTCATGTCCGTGAATTAAAACTTCTCCCGTGATTTTGCAAAATAGGTTGATGCGAATGTCACCCAAAAAGAAAGTTCGTCCATGGAGCGTAACGTTGCTGGCTTTAGGGGTTTTAAGCATAGCAATATTCAATCTGCTTGGCTTGCTCCAGATCGTGCAGAACGAGTCATTTTTAAGCTCCTATTTCTCCTTCGCATTAGTATGGCTGGGATTGCTGCGCTTATTTTGGGGCTTCACCGGACTGGGTTTAGCCGCGGGTCTTTTCTTTGGGCGAACCTGGGCTTTTACTGCGATCCGGCTGGCGGTGATTGTTTACCTGGTGTTTTATTGGTTGGAGAGGTTTTTTTTCTTTACCCAGGCTGGCCGAGGAGAGAACAGTGTGTTTCTGGCGGTTGTCAGTCTGCTTGTTCTTGCTTCAGTATTCTGGATCCTTTCTTTCTGGAAAGTAAAACTTTATTTTGGAGTGATCAATGAGTAATCCATCGGACCAGAACTCAAAAATCCAATTGCTTCGTGAACAAAAATCGAAAAGCCGCCAGGGTGGCGGAGAAGAACGGATCAATTCACAGCATGCGCGTGGTCGGCTGACAGCGCGTGAGCGGGTTGATTTGTTACTCGATCGAGGTTCATTTCGTGAAATGGATGCTTTCATTGTTCACCGTACCAGCGATTTTGGACTCGATCAGCAAAAGTATCTCAGCGATAGCGTTGTAACTGGCTGGGGTACGATTGAAGGTCGCCTGACTTATGTTTTTTCCCAAGACTTCACCGTTTTTGGCGGGAGCTTGGGAGAAGTGCATGCCGAGAAAATTCTCAAGATCATGCAGCTAGCGATGAAAAATGGGGCGCCGTTGATCGGGCTGAATGACTCGGGTGGAGCGCGAATTCAGGAAGGGGTGGTCTCGTTGGGGGGCTACGCTGATATTTTTCTCCAGAATACCCTGGCTTCTGGGGTAATTCCTCAAATCAGTGCGATTATGGGACCTTGTGCAGGTGGGGCGGTTTATTCCCCAGCCCTGACTGACTTTATCGTAATGGTGCGGAATTCCTCGTATATGTTTGTCACCGGCCCGGAGGTGGTGAAAGCGGTCACTCATGAAGATGTTACCTTTGAGGAATTGGGAGGTGCATCCATACACTCCGAGGTTTCTGGGGTCTGCCATCTGGCCTCGGACACGGAAGCTGATGGGCTTTATTTGATTCGAAAACTGCTTAGTTTTCTACCCCAAAACAATATGGAAGATCCGCCCTTCGTTCAGACTGGCGACGACCCGCTGAGGATGGAAGAAGAGCTAGATCGGATTGTTCCAGATGACCCTAGTAAACCCTACGATATTAAGCAAATCATCCGCTTAATTGTTGATGATGGTCAATTCTTTGAGATTCAAGAAAATTATGCTGCCAATATCGTGATCGGTTTTGCCAGGTTGGGAGGCCATAGTATTGGGATTGTTGCCAACCAGCCGACTGTATTGGCTGGTGTGCTGGATATCAATTCCTCGGAAAAGGCTGCCCGTTTTATCCGGTTTTGTGATGCCTTTAATATCCCAATCATTACATTTGAAGACGTACCCGGATTTATGCCTGGCACTATCCAAGAGCATGGCGGTATTATCCGCTCAGGCGCCAAGTTGCTCTTTGCTTACTGCGAAGCAACGGTCCCAAAATTGACGGTCGTTACTCGCAAGGCATATGGCGGCGCGTACTGTGTGATGAGCAGCAAGCATATCCGCGGCGACCTGAACTTAGCCTGGCCCAGCGCAGAGATTGCTGTGATGGGTCCAGATGGGGCTGTGAATATCATCTTTCGGAAAGAGATCAAAGAGGCGATCGACCCGGTGCGTAGAAAAGCCGAGTTAGTTGCTGAATATCGGGAAAAGTTTGCCAACCCTTATGTCGCAGCTTCGCGCGGCTATATTGATGATGTTATCGAGCCTCGCGAGACTCGACCTCGCTTAATCAATGCACTAGAAATGTTAAGCAATAAACGAGACGCCAACCCAGCCAAGAAACATGGCTGTATGCCAGATTGCGGAAGGCGTAAGAGCCGTCTTCAAGGGTGGTGGTGGCATTG
>CAZAGA010000241.1:0-5562 GCA_964484335.1 uncultured Anaerolineaceae bacterium | reverse complement strand
CACTCCTGGCAGCCGCCTGGTGCGCTTTCTATGGCTATTTTATCTACTTCGCCGGCGCACTGATGACCGAGACCTTCTACATGATCGGCATCTTGTGGACCCTGGATTGCGCACTGCGCCTGGCAGCCAGCCGTAACCCAACCGAACAGGGCCAGGCTGACTGGCTTACCTGGCTCGAGCTGGGGCTTGCCATCGGCTTGACCGCCATCTTCCGGCAGGTGTTTCTACCCTTTGTGCCGTTCTTGTTCCTTTGGCTGTGGTGGGTGAAATATCGCGCCCAGCGCGGCGTAGGAGCCAAGCCTGGAGTGACCTTCTCTCGGCTGCTGGCCGGTTCGCTGCTCAGCGGCCTGGTAATGATTGGTTTATTTGCCCCGATCACCCTGCATAACTACCGGGTTTTTAGAAAATTCGTCCTGCTCAATACCAATGCTGGGTATGCTTTTTACTGGTCCAACCATCCGATTTATGGCAGCAAATACTTATCCATCCTGACCGAAGATATGCCCAGCTATTATGATCTGCTGCCCCAAGATGCACTCTGGATGGATGAAGCCGCCCTCGATCGGGAGCTGTTACGGCGTGGGATAGAAATCGTAGCAGCAGATCCCGGACGGTACTTGAATCTCTCCCTCGACCGGATACCCGTCTATTTCATGTTCTGGCCAAAAGCCAGCTCTAGCCCACTGAGCAACCTAACGCGGGTCTTTTCTTATGGCCTCGCGCTCCCGTTTATTCTGGCTGGAATTGTCCTCTGGGCCGGCGACCTTCGAAAACGTCGCTTGAAACTGGACGAAGGCTTGTTGCTCCTCATATTCGGTCTGGTATATTCTGCGATCCACCTGTTGTCTTGGGCTGGCATCCGCTACCGGTTACCGGTCGACGCGGTCAGCATGATTTTCGCGGCTCGCGGGCTGTACAACCTGGGTCAGGCACTTTTCCTTAAAAAACAAGCATGAACTGCGTCATCTTGCAACCATCCTACATCCCTTGGCGGGGTTATTTCCACCAGATTTACAAAGCTGACCTGTTTATTTTCTATGATGACGTCCAATACGACAAGAATGGTTGGCGCAACCGGAATCGGATCAAAACTCGCAACGGCCCGATCTGGTTGACCATTCCGGTACTGCACCGCGGCAGCGTCAGCGATAAAACCCCCATTTTGGAGATATCCATCGACTGGAGCAAGGATTGGCAACGCAAACATTGGCTTTCTATCCAACAGTCCTACAGTAAAGCGCCTTTCTTTCAAAACTATGCTCCAATTCTCGAGCCATATTTCTCCCGAAGGACTGAAAAGCTGGCTGACCTGACGATCGATTTAACGATTAAACTGGCTGAATGCCTGGGCATCAACCGGACAAGCTACGCACGTTCTTCAACTCTAGGTGGGAGCGGGACGAAAACCGACCACCTCGTTGATTTGTTAAAGAAAGTTAGGGCAGATCACTATATCAGCGGCCCATCAGCTGCAGACTACCTGGAGGTGGATAAATTATCGGCGGCCGGGATCAGCCTAGAATGGATGGTCTACAACTACCCAGAATACGAACAGCTCTACCCGCCGTATGATCCCCAGGTATCTATCCTGGACTTATTATTTATGCAAGGACCTGAGGCCGGAAAAATGATCTGGGAAATGGCGTGAAGATTCTTTACATCGTCCCTTATGCCCCCACCCCGATCCGGACCCGGCCCTACAATCTGGTCCGCAGCCTGGCACGCCTGGGCCACCAGGTCACCCTGGCAACCTTATGGGAAAACCAGGAGGAGTATGCAGGTTTGCAAAAACTCAGCCAGGAGGGTATCCAGCTCATCTGCGAACCGTTAACCAGGCTGCAAATCTCCCGAAACCTTGCAGAAGCATTGCTTAAACGTAAGCCAATGCAATTTTCCTATTCCTGGAATCGATTATTAGCAAATAAAATTGCGGAATATTCGGATAATCACTACCAAAGTTGTGATATAATCCAATTTGAGCACTTTCGTGGCGCGGTCTATGGATTGTCTCTGAAAAGATTAAACAAAG
Source organism: uncultured Anaerolineaceae bacterium (assembly GCA_964484335.1). Classification (GTDB taxonomy): domain Bacteria; phylum Chloroflexota; class Anaerolineae; order Anaerolineales; family UBA4823; genus CAZAGA01. The sequence goes on along the minus strand of CAZAGA010000241.1, from coordinate 3,533 downwards.
AGCAAGCTAACCCGATCCCGCTGGTCTGGGATAGTGTTGACAATATCAGCGCCTTATTTGAGCAAGCCGTAGCCCAGAGCAAAAGCGGATTTGGGCGTTGGATCACCCGCCTGGAATTGCCGCTCACTCGCCGCTACGAAAGCGATTTACGCGACCAATTTTCACGCCTGCTGGTCACTTCCACAGCTGACCAGGCAGCATTTGAAAGCTTAAAGCCGGGAAGGATGCTGAACCCTAACAAACCAACCAAGATCGAGGTCCTGACCAATGGGGTAGACCTGGAGGCTTTCACAGCGACTGGCGGTGCTCGCCAGCCAGAACTGATCGTCTTTACTGGCAAGTTGAGCTACCATGCCAATCTCGCCGCTGCGCTTTTCCTGGCTGAACAAATCCTGCCTAAAATATGGGAGAAGCGGCCCCAGGTCCGGCTGCAGTTGGTGGGCAAGGATCCTCCAGCGCGCTTGCTCCAGCTAGCCCAGGTCGAGCAACGGATTGAAGTCACCGGTACTGTCCCCGACCTGCCGCGCTATCTGCAACAAGCCAGCGTAGCTGCAGCGACTTTGACCTATGGCGCAGGCGTGCAGAACAAGGTCCTTGAAGCCATGGCCTGCGGAACGCCGGTCGTCGCCACCAGCAAAGCGGTCTCTGCACTGCAAACCGTACCAGGTCAGGACGTATTGGTAGCAGATGAACCTGGAGAACTAGCCAGCCAGATCCTTGGGCTGCTTGAAGATCCTACCTTACAGCGTACTATCGGCGAAAACGGACGCCGGTATGTCCAAGAGAATCACAACTGGGATACCATCGCCAGGAGACTGGTCGCCATTTATGAAAACGTACTCGACCCAAGTCAGTCAAACAAATATTTGGAAAAAAGTCCTGCCCCTCAGTCGTAAGCGACGGCAGGTTATCCTGCTGGTAGCTTTGCTGATTGGAGACACGCTGGCAATCGGCGCTGCTTTCTGGGTCGCTTACCAATTGCGCTTTACCCTGCTTCCTTACCGGGCGCCATTTTCCTTGTTGGAATACCAAAAATTAGTTTTCGCTACGATCCCGGTCTGGATTCTAATTTTCATTGCCTTTCAGCTATATAACTCAAACTACCTCCTGGGCGGTTTAGAAGAATACTCACGGGCAATCAATGCGGTCACCAGTGGAGTCGGCGCTTTAATCCTGCTGGGTTTTTTGCGCCGGGATGACCTAACCATCTCACGGGGCTGGTTGATCATTTCCTGGCTGGCAGCGATTAGCCTGGTTTTACTGACTCGCTTCTGGATCCGGCGGGCAATCTATATGCTCAGGGAACACGGGCATTTCCTGTCTCCCACCATCCTGGTGGGCGCCAATAATGAAGGCCGGGCTCTGGCAGAACAACTCAGAGATACCAGGACGTCTGGCCTGTATATCACAGGATTCATTGATGATAACCTGTCTTATGGATCCAGCGTATCGAATGGTTTCAAGGTGATCGGAAATTTGCAGGACCTGGAAAGGATTGTGAAGAAGTCCAAAATTGAGGACGTGGTAATCGCTCCAACGGCCTTGAGCAGAGAACAACTTCTCAATATTTATCGAATGTTTAATCCCCTACCGGAAGTTAAACTGCGCTTGTCTTCCGGTTTGTTTGAGGTACTCAACACCGGGTTACGGGTGAAAGAACTAGCCTATGTTCCGTTAATTGAGGTTAATCAAACCAGGATCACCGGGTTCGATGCCTTCATGAAGGCGGCTCTGGATTACAGCGTGACAATCCCTGGCTTAGTCTTAGGGTCGCCGGTTTTACTGCTTCTAGCCTTAGCCGTTCGACTCGACTCGCCCGGCCCAATTATTTATCGCCGGCGAGTCATGGGAACCAACGGAACGCAATTTGATGCCTTCAAATTCCGGACGATGCACGTCAACGGTCAGGAAATCCTGGAAAATTATCCCGAGCTGAAAGCCGAGCTGAACCAGGCCTACAAGCTGAAGGACGATCCACGGGTGACCTGTGTGGGCCGTTTCTTGCGTAAGTTCAGCCTGGATGAATTACCGCAGCTCTTCAATGTGCTCTTCGGCCAGATGAGCCTGGTTGGACCGCGGATGATTTCCCCTCCCGAGATGGCGCAGTATGATCAATGGGGGATGAATTTACTGACTGTGAAACCGGGCATCACCGGCCTTTGGCAGGTTAGCGGGCGCTCCGACATTTCCTACGAAGAGCGGGTGCGCATGGATATGTATTACATCCGAAACTGGACATTTTGGAACGACCTGTATCTTCTCTTCGCCACCCTCCCAGCCGTGATAAAGAAAAAAGGCGCCTACTAAACCAAACCCGTAACTATGATCATCACTCAAACTCCATTACGGATCAGCTTTTTCGGCGGGGGTACCGATTTTCATAACTTTTATAAATATGAAGAAGGCTGTGTGTTAAGCACAGCGATCGACAAATTCATCTTTGTAATTGTTAAAGAACGCTTTGACCGCCTGGTACGGGTGGGTTACACCCGTAACGAGCTGGTCGATAAAGTCGGCGAGATCCAACATGAATTGGCGCGCGAGGCGCTCCTTTTATCCGGCATCAACGAAAGGATAGAAGTTGACACAATCGGCGATATCCCCGCCTCTGGCTCGGGACTGGGTTCATCCAGTACCGTTACGGTTGGTATACTGAATGCGCTAAGTGTCTACCAGAACCAACCCGCGACCCATGAAATGCTGGCCCAACAGGCTTGTCAGATTGAAATCGACCGCCTGCAAAAGCCGATTGGCAAACAAGACCAATATATAGTTGCCTATGGTGGACTGCGCTTTATCCGTTTCTTACCCGATGAGCAAGTGATGGTTGAAAAGATCGAACTGGAGGCGATTCAACGCCAACGGTTTAATCAACAACTGATGCTGTTCTACACCAACACTGCCCGGCGCAGCGAGAGCGTGCTCAACGAACAGAATACCAACATCAGCCGGCGGATGGATGTCTTGCGCGAACTGAAAGCCATGGCCTATCAAGGCAGGACCTTGCTCGAAAACGGCCACTTTGACGATTTTGGACGCTTGCTGCATGAAAGCTGGCAGTTCAAGAAGAAATTAGCCAGCCGGATCAGTAACCATGCGATTGACCAACTTTATGAAAGAGCCATCAAGGCTGGTGCGTTGGGAGGAAAAATCACCGGCGCTGGGGGCGGCGGCTTTTTGCTGTTATATTGTCCTTTTGAAGCCCAACCAGCCGTCCGGGCTGCCCTGTCGCCCCACCAGGAGCTGACCTTCAACCTGGAGTGCGACGGCAGCAAAGTCATTTTCAACTACCGAAGGTAACGATGCAAACCACTCCTCTGAAAACTTTCTCCCACCAGACGGAACCCGACCCCATCCAGGATTACCTGGAGCGCCTGTCTGACACTATCTTAGCAATTTCGAAAGACGACATTTGGACGGTTGTGAACGTCTTATACCAGGCCTGGCAGGAGGGTCGCAGGATTTTTATCTGCGGCAATGGCGGTAGCGCAGCCACAGCTTCCCATATGGCTAACGATCTAAATAAATTTACC
>CAZAGA010000240.1:0-5576 GCA_964484335.1 uncultured Anaerolineaceae bacterium | reverse complement strand
GTTGTCATCCTTCGTGATCAAATAGCGCCGCGTGCCAGTCCAATCGCCATCGCCGTTGTAAGCGCCGCTGAAGCGATCTACCTGGGCGACCACCTTGACCTGATCGGTCGACCCGGCTCGTTCCGCCTCGTTCAAATCCAGGTAGATATCTTGCTCGAGGATTTTATCATCGGCGTCCTGGTAGAGCAAAATAGTCCAGGTCTGGCCAGCCTTGGCTGGCGCGGCGGCTGGCGCGGCGGCCTGGATCACGGCCGATTCAAACGGCTCTGCCGGCGGCAGGGAGGCCAACTGGCCTGAGCCGGTTGGAAAATTACCCAAATCAGCAGGCTCGGCCGCGGGCTGCTCGCTATCGACTTCTGGCGCCTGGAATTCTTCGGCTTGCTGCGCCGGGAGCTGCGCTTCCTGGCCGCTCTGATCCGATCCGCCAAAGTATTGTAAGGCAAAGAAGACGCACAGTACGATCAGCAGTAAGACAATGCTGGCGATCGAACGTCCACCTTTTCCGCCTGGCAGCGGAAATCCCATCCCGCCTCCGCCACCACCTGAGCCACTGAATCCACCGCCAGTCCCTCCGCCCGAGCCGCCTGTACCGGTCTCGTGTCGTTGGGGTGTTTCAGCGCGCGGTCGCTGCCCGGCCGGCGTTCCCACTTTACGGCGCCGTTCCGCCTCGACAGTTCGTTTGGGCGGCCCCCCGGCAGCCATGAAACGCCAGCCGGGAGTGGGATTGGAGTTATTCTCTTCCCCGCCGGATCCGGCTGTGATCAAAGCGGGTTGCCAATCGCGTGTGTTTTTCTTCAACATCGAGTTTGCCTCCTTCAAATGCTGGAATTGAGGTTACCCTGGGGGGAGTTTACGCATGAAGCGGATCGATTGGATCAAGCCGGTGAAGAGAAAGCCAAGCAAGACTACCAGGACTGCCAGGGCGTACTGGTCTTCACTCAAGCCTGGAACCAGGTACAAAAGGGCGCTGGCGACCAGAACAGCCAGCCCGGTCCACAACAAGCGCCAGGCGAAATGTTGGTTCACCGCGTACCAAATCTCGGGATTTTCGAGCGTCTTTTTTACCCGAAAACCATACAGGCCGTTGGGCTGGATCTGATTGTTAAGTAGCGGCAGCGATAATAAAACGAGCAACCCTCCGCTAAACAGGAAGAGAATCAACAGGATTTTCATTTACTTTATTGTATCCCAAACTGAATTGGCGAGACTGATAAACATGGCGTAAATTTTTCCCTGGCTGCCCGTCAAATGGGCCAGGCAACGTTTTTACCGGTATAATGAAATTGAGCAGCCCGCCTGCTCTGGCGTCAATTATGCATCAATTTGGCGAGGAGATCGTTCCATGAAACCGTATCTACTGCGAGGATTTTGGATAACTTGCCTGGCGCTCCTGGCTTTAGCCGGGATGCAGCTTGCTGTCAGCGCCCAGGGCCAACCGGCCGCGATTTCTCTCGGCCGGTCCGATGACCAGCCGAGCCATATTGAGGGGCGGGATGGCATTGAGCTGGATGCCGAGCAAATCTATCTGGTTCGCCTGGAGGACCTTCCACTGGCGGCTTATGATGGCCGTGTGGCCGGCCTGGCGGCGACCTCGCCACGCCTGACGGGTGTACGCAAGCTCAATCCACTCAGCCCGGAGAGCCGGGCGTACCGCGACTTCCTGTTGCAAAAACAGGCTGCTTTCCTGGATCGCCTGGAAAGCGAGCTTGGCCGCCGGGTGACGGTGCGCTACCAGTACTACGCCGCCAACAACGGCCTGGCCTTATTCCTGACTGCCCAAGAGGCGGAGCGCGTGCGCGGGCTGCCTGGGGTGATCTTCATCCAGCCCAACTTCACCCGCCAATTGGACACCGACGTCAGCCCGGAATGGATCGGGGCAACTGGCATTTGGAATGGGACCAACACCGGGGGACTGCCAGGCACCAAGGGCGAAGGCATTATTGTCGGGGTGATCGACACCGGGATCAACCCGAGCAACCCTTCCTTTGCCGATCTCGGCGGGGATGGCTATAACCATACCAATCCGAAAGGCAGCGGGGTGTATGTCGGCGTGTGCAACCCGGCCGACCCGTCTTACGACGCAACCTTTGCCTGTAATGATAAGCTGATCGGCGCTTGGGGCTATGCCGCAGTCAACGGCGGCGATCCGCGCGACTATGAAGGGCACGGTTCGCACACCGCCAGCACCGCTGCCGGAAACGCCGTCACTGCCAGCCTGGTCGGGCATACCATCAGCCTCAACCGCCAGATTTCGGGCATCGCTCCACACGCCAACATTATCGCCTATGCCGCCTGCTGTGATGGCGATGCCCTGACCGCCGCAATCGATCAGGTTGTCCTGGATGGCGTGGACGTGGTCAACTACTCGATCGGCAGCGCCTCGCCATCTTCACCGTGGACCGATTTCGATACGGTGGGCTTCTTGAACGCGCGTGAGGCCGGTGTGTTTGTCTCGACCTCGGCTGGTAACCGCGGCCCAGATCCGGCCACTACCGGCAGCCCGGCCGACGCTCCCTGGCTGATGTCGAATGCGGCTGCTTCGCACAACCGCAAGTCAACCAATGTATTAATGAACCTGACCGGCGGCAATACGCCTCCACCGGCTGATATTTACGGAGTCAGCTTCACCAGCGGCTATGGCCCGGCCCAGATTGTTTATGCCGGTAATTACGGCGACCCGCTGTGCTTGAATCCCTTCCCGACCGGCACTTTTTCCGGCCAGATTGTGATCTGCGACCGCGGCCAGAACGCCCGGGTGGATAAAGGCAACAATGTCCTGCAGGGTGGGGCGGGCGGCTTTATCCTGGCTAATGACCTGTCCAATGGCAACTCCCTGACCAGCGACGACCATTACCTGCCGGCAGTCCATATCACCTATAGCAATGGCCTGGCGCTCAAAGCCTGGGTTGCCGATGGCGGCGCCAGCCACACCGGCCAGATTCGCGGTACGCTCTTTGAAACCAATGACGATTGGGGCGATATTATCACCGACTTCAGCTCGCGTGGCCCCAACCGGGCAGTCCCGGATATCCTCAAACCGAACATCACCGGGCCGGGCGAGGACGTCTTGGCTGCAGCGGGGATCAACGACCCAAATCCGCCAATCTGGGCGCTATTTAGTGGCACCTCGATGGCCAGCCCGCACGGGGCGGGTGTTGCCGCTTTAATGATCGCCCTCCACCCAACCTGGACGCCGGATGAGATCCAATCGGCCCTGCAGACCACCGCCTGGCAGGATGTGCTCGATTACGATCGCAGCACGCCTGACCCGTTCGACATGGGCAGTGGGAGAATCGATCTACACGTGGCGGCCAAGGCTGGCCTGGTGCTGAACGAGACGCGCGCCAACTACGACGCTGCCAACCCGGCTACCGGTGGCAACCCGAGCACGCTCAACCTGGCCAGCCTGGGAGAAGGCGCTTGCTACCAGACCTGTGGCTGGACGCGTACCTTCCGCAGCACCGCCAATGCCAGCGTGACCTGGACGGTTGACCTGGTGGCCTGGGACGGGCTCGACCTGACCGTTAGCCCGACCTCATTCGTCATTGCTCCCGGAGCGACCCAGGCTCTTACCGTCAACGCCGATGTGCGCCTGGCTGATCCGGATACCTGGGTCTTTGGCGAGCTGCGCCTGACCCCCAGCGATCCGAACATCCCACCGGTCCACCTGCCGGTCGGCGCGTACGCCGCCAGCGGCGCCAAACCGGAAGTTTTCAGGAAAACCGCCAATATCGAGCTGGCCCAGGTCAATGATGTCATTCACTATACCCTGACCCTGACCCATAAGAGCCTGACGGCGCTTTCTTACAGCTTGAGCGATGCCATCCCTACGAATAGTAGTTATGTCAACGGCTCGGCCACCGGCGGGCTGACCTACAACTCTGGCAGCAACAGCCTGAGCTGGAGTGGTACTCTGCCAGCCGGAGCCTTTGTCATCTCGCCCGAGAACAAGACCGGCTACCTCAGCATGGGCGACCTGGGCGCGCCGCCGGCCACTGCGCCCTCCAACCTGGATTCTGGCGGCCTGCTGGTAACGCTGAACAACCTGGTTTATTTTGGCACGACGTATACCCAAGGTGTCTGGTCGGTCAATGGCACCTTGCAGGCCGGGCTGAGTCCTTTCTTTGCCGGTAACACCAACGGCCAGGTGCCCTCCACCAGCCAACCGAACGGACTGTTGGCGCCGTGGTGGGACGACCTGGATTTCACCAGCGGTGGAAGCTGGTACTTCGTTGGGGTGAGCTGGAATGGCAAACCGCATACCGTCTTCTCCTGGGAAAACGTGCCGGTTAAGGGTACTGCGGGGACGGCCTCTTTCCAGTTGTGGTTTGAAGAAGGCACGGATAACATTTGGTTCACCTACAAAGCAGGAGGAATCCCAACCGGCTCGCCGAGCGCGACGATTGGCGCTGAAAACGCGGCCGGCAACGGCGGCTACCAGTATTATTACAATGGAACTGGGACCCTTCCGGACGGTTCATCTGACCTGGTGCTCGGCCCGGTGCCGGTGATCAATACCTTCGCCTTCGATGTGGTGGTGAATGCCGCTTCGGAGGTGCTTAACCAGGCTACCGTCACCCAGGGCAGCAACACCTATAATGCCTATGATTACACCAAAGTAACCCTGGCGAATACCTGGTTGGGCAACACGACCAACTGGGGGACGGCTAGCAACTGGTCGCGTAACGCTGTTCCCGGCGTGAATGATGCGGTGACTATCCCCAGCGCTCCCAGCGGCGGCCAGATGCCGGCTTTGAACGCCAATGCCTCGGTCTATGACCTGACCATCCCGCCTGGTGCCAGCCTGGATGCCGGTGTGTACCAACTGACCATCGGCGGCAGCCTGGTGAACCAGGGAACGTTAATCCAGACCCGCTCCAGCCTGCCGGTTGGCACCCGGGCGAAATTCTTGAACCTGACCAACGCCTCGGGTGCGCAGGATAAATACCTTGGCGTAGAGATCAACCCGACCGGCGGCAGCCTGGGCAGCACCACAGTCCAGATTCGGGGCGGCGCCGAATGCACCAACGCTGACCCGGCCGATACGGTAAACCGATGCTTTGAAATCACCCCCACCACGCCCCAGGCGGCCGATATCCGCTTTTACTACCTGGAAAGCGAATTGGACGGGCATTCTGCAGATGCGCTGAAGCCCTGGCATTATGCCGGCGGCTCGGGCTGGTCGCTGGCTGGCACGCTCAGCGGACGCGGCTCGCTGGCCCCCGGCTATGGCTGGGTCGAAGCGACCGGCGTCAGCGCCTACTCGCCCTTTGCGCTCAGCGAGCAGATCAGCGGCCCAACCGCGGTGCGGATGGTCCGCCTCAGCGCCGGGCAGCGGGTGGAATGGCTCCCTGCTGTGCTCGGCCTGGGGGCGCTGATCGGCCTGGCCCTGTGGCTGGGGTGGAGGAAGCTGGGTCGCAAGGTGCGCTGAGCGTTTCTATTCAGGCACACTGAGTGTTTCTATTCAGGCACACTGAGCGTAGTCGAAGTGTGAGCGTAGTCGAAGTGTGAGCGTAGTCGAAGTGTGAGCGTTGCGAGATCCTGGTAGGACATCCTTCGACTGCGCTCAGGATGCC
>CAZAGA010000239.1:0-5604 GCA_964484335.1 uncultured Anaerolineaceae bacterium | reverse complement strand
CAGGAGAAAGACCATGCCCCCACATCCAAAGAGAAAACTTTCCAAGGGTCGCCGTGATCGCCGTCGCGCCCATGACGCCCTGGAAGCCCGCAACCTTGTAGCTTGCAGCAACTGCGGTGAGATGCGCCTGCCGCATACCGTGTGTCCAAACTGCGGTCATTACAAAGGTCGCGAAGTGATCGCACAAGAAACCGAAAAGAAGAAATAAATTCCAGCCCTTCTGAACAGGGGCCGAATCGTTTCTGGGCTCTGCCCCGGGCTATAATACTACCAGAGACTCTACTCAAAACCGAGCTGTCCAAAAAATTTCTTGGGCAGCTCGGTTATGTTTAATCAACCCAGGTCAAATATCTTGCAACCTTTCCCCGCTGGATGGGTTATAACTGTACAATAATCCTGTTCATCGAAGAGGTACAGATGACTTCGAAAATAGCATTTCTTTTTCCGGGCCAGGGTTCGCAAGCCACTGGCATGAGCCGGTTGTTGGCAGAGAGCGAGCCACTCGCCCAAAAGATTTTTGAGCAAGCAGATGATTTACTGGGCTTTTCCCTGAGCAAACTGGCCTGGGAAGGCCCTGATGCTGATCTGAACGATACCCTGAACACCCAACCAGCCCTGTTGGCGGTTTCCGCCGCTACCCTGGCCGTCTTCCAGGCGAAATTTCCAGAAGTCAAGCCGGCCTATGTGGCCGGGCATTCAATGGGTGAATTAAGCGCCTTGATCGCCTGCGGCGCGCTGGATTTTGCTTCTGCTTTGCAACTCGCCCGCCGGCGCGGCGAGCTGATGAAACAGGCCGGCGAGCAGTCCCCCGGGGGAATGGCAGCCATCCTTGGGCTGGATATTGACACCCTGGAACAGGTCTGCCGGCAGGCGAGTGCTCCCGATGAGATCGTCCAGGTCGCAAACGATAACTGCCCCGGGCAGGTGGTTATCTCGGGTAACCGCCAGGCGCTTGAGCGCGCTATCCAACTTGCCCAGGCGAACGGGGCGCGCAAAGCCAAAGCCCTGGCAGTCAGCATTGCCGCCCATTCCCCGCTCATGCAACACGCCCAGGCCGGGTTCAACCAGGCTGTACTAGTCGCTCCTTTCAACGACCCTGACTGCCCGCTGGTTGGCAATGTTAGCGCCAGTCCCCTCTCCACAGCCGCTGAAGTGCAGGAAGATTTACAAGGCCAACTCACTGCTCGAGTGCGCTGGACAGAATCGATCGAATGGATGACGGCTCAAGGGGTGACCCATTTTATCGAGTTGGGGAGTGGTTCAGTGCTGACCGGCTTATTAAAGCGGATCAACGACCAGGTCAGCGGATTGGCGGTCGGCGCACCAGCCGACCTGGAGAAAGTCCCCGGTTTTCTATTTGCGGTATAATCAAAACGCCAAAGGAGAATGCAACCATGAACTTTACCGGTAAAACTGCTCTGATTACAGGTGCTTCACGTGGAATTGGACAGGCAATTGCTGAATTATTGGCCGAGCGCGGTGCAGATGTCATTATTGCTGACATCAACGAGGCCCAGGCCAAGACCACCGCTGAAGAAATCGCTGAAAAAACTGGCCGGCGGGCACTGCCCGTGGCGGTGGATGTGGCCAGCCTGGCAAGCTGCCAGCAAATGGTCGAGACCAGCCTGGCCGAATTTGGAAAAATCGATATCTTGGTGAATAATGCAGGGATCACCCGCGACAACCTGATCATGCGCATGGATGAGAAGGATTTCGACCTGGTGATCAATATCAACCTGAAGGGTGTCTGGAACTGCTGCAAGGCGATTACGCGGCCGATGATGAAACAGCGCTACGGCCGGATTGTCAATGTGTCTTCTGTCTCCGGAATCGGCGGCCTGCCTGGCCAAACCAACTATTCAGCCTCCAAAGCCGGGGTGATTGGCATGACCAAGGCACTGGCTAAGGAAGTGGCAGCCCGCAACATCACCGTCAACGCCGTGGCCCCAGGGTACGTCACTACTGTGCTGACCCAGGATTTGTCCGATGAAGTCAAAGACTTCGCCTCGCGAATTACCCCGATCCAACGCTGGGCTGAGCCGCGCGAAATCGCTTATGCAGTCGCATTTTTTGCTTCCGACGAAGCCGCCTATATCACCGGCCAGGTGCTGCGGATCGATGGTGGCATGTTATTAGGATAAATGGAAAATATTCCAGGAGGAATTATGGCGGAACCTGCTCAACCGCGCCCTGAAAAGAAAAGAAAAACCAAGAATGCGGAACCAATCACGGAGATGGATGAATACGGGAGCGGCCCGGGTAAGACCACCATCGCGCCGGATGTGTTGGTGACGATCGCACGCCTGACAGCGTTGGAAACTGAAGGGGTAAGCCGGATGAGCGCTGTTCCGGGCACAACCGGTCGCTTTCGGCGCGGCGGCGGCGAAGGCGTCTTACTCGAGATCGAGGGCAACTACCTGACCGCAGACTTGTATATTGTGGTTAATAACAATGTAAATTTACGCGAGGTCAGTCGGAACATCCAACATAACGTCACCCGGGCAATCTCAGAAATGGTTGGCCTGCAGGTAGGCCGGATTCACATCCACATTGAGGACATCGACTACCCAACGGTTTGAAAGGCCTAACTTTTTATGAAACCACGCACCAGGGCACGCGGTGTCGCCCTGCAGGCACTTTACGAAATTGATCTAACCGGCCACGTACCACTCGTAGTCATCCGTGAACGGATCGAAGAGGCCAACCTGGATTCTGATCTGGCGGACTTCGCCGTTCAAATTGTCCGCGGCGTCTGGCCGATGATCAACGACCTGGACGCTTATATCGCCGAAAATGCACCGGAGTGGCCGCTCGACCAGGTAGCGGCCATCGACCGGAATATTCTGCGCATGGCGCTATGGGAATTCGCTGTCTCGAACGAAACCCCAATTAAGGTAGCCATTAATGAAGCGGTCGAATTAGGGAAAGTCTATGGTTCCGATAGCTCAGCGCGCTTTATTAACGGTGTGCTGGGCAGTCTGTCCGGCCAGCTGAATAAAATACAACAATCCCTGAAACACAAGCTGGAAAAACAGGTCAATCCCTCCGGGGAATAATCGACCCCATTTGGAGCATTGCAGGATGGAATTTCTGGGCATCGGCCCGCTAGAACTCTTGATTATTGTGCTGGCCGCCCTGGTTTTATTGGGTCCAAAGGACATGGCAAAAGCCGGGCGAATGCTTGGGCGTGGCCTACGGAAAATTGTCGTCTCGCCCCAATGGCGAATAATCCTTGAGACTTCAAAAGAAATCCGCAGCTTGCCAACCCGCTTGATCCGGGAAGCCGGGCTAGACGAATTCGAGCGGGACCTGGTCGGTTTAAAAAAGACTACCTCGGAAATCCAGGAACAGCTCAACCTACGCCAAAGCCTGTCCCCCGACCTGGCCAGGATTCGCCCAAACGGCCTCCAGCCAGGCGAGGAAAGCCTCCCAGGAGATCAAGAAATCAAGCAAACCATTGCACCGCCGCGCGCCAGCGACCAGGATTTATCCCCCTGGTTCTCCGCCTCGGAAGGAGGTCAAACCAGCGAGGAGAACTCCGACCTGGGTTTAACCCCTTGGGTCACCCCACCCGGCTCGCCTCGCTCCGGAAAATAAACCAGGCTCCGATCCATGCCTAAGTCCCGGCCAAAATTCCTGCAAATCATCACCGCCCCTTTTCGTTGGACTGGCTGGTTATTCCGGAGACTCATCCAGGGAATTAAGCATTTCATCGCTCGCTGGCGGGCATTTTTCAGTGTAGAACCCGAAGACAGCCCACTGCCAGAAACTCTGGCAAAAACGGTTGAAAACCCAGGCAGCCTGGTTAGCCACCTCGTCGACCTGCGCAAGCATCTAACCCGGTCTATCCTGGCACTGCTGGTCACATCAGGGATCGCGTTATATTTCTACGAAGCGCTGCTAGAATTCTTAACCCGACCGGTCGGCGGGCTAAAAGATGTGATCGCCATTGACGTGACCGAACCGATCAGCACAGTAATGAAAATCACACTGTTGACCGGCTTCGCGGCCGCTTTACCCTATATCGCCTTCGAACTATACCTGTTTATTGCGCCTGGGATCAGTGTACGCGCCCGAAAATGGGGGTTGTTGACCATTCCAGCGGTCATGGTCCTATTCATTGGCGGGATGGCTTTTGCTTATTACGTCATGCTGCCAACCGCTGTGCCCTTCTTGCTTCAAATCGGCGGTGTGACGTCCCAGATCCGCCTTTCTTCAATCGTTAGTTTTGTCACCCGGGTGCTGTTTTGGATTGGGCTGTCGTTTGAATTTCCGTTGGTGATTTTCATCCTGGCTTTGTTTGGGCTGGTGAAGGCCAGGTTTCTGGCACAAAACTGGCGAATTGCGGTAGTGATCATTGCCGTAGTCGCAGCTGCAGTCACCCCAACCGTTGATCCATTCAGCATGGGGCTGGTAATGGCGCCTTTGATAATGCTTTATTTCCTGAGCATTGGCCTGGCGGCGCTGGCCCAACGCAGCCGGTCCGAAAGTTCCTGATCTCCCGGCGACTGCCGGTTGATTCGATCTAAGCGGAGGGAAATGCATGGAAGTCTATGAATCGACCATCCGGACGACCAACCCCAGCTTTATCGCCAACGCTGTGCACCACCGGCGCCTGGCCGAAACGCTGCGCCAGGAGCTGGCGGTTGCCCGGTTGGGAGGCGGGGAAAGGGCGCGCGAGCGACAGGAAGCCCAGGGTAAACTGTTCGTCCGCCAGCGCATCGAGCGACTGCTCGACCCGGGGACAGCGTTTCTGGAACTCTCCCCATTAGCAGCTCACCAAGTTTACATCGATCCGGCCCCCGGAGCCGGATTGGTAACCGGGATCGGGCGGGTTTCGGGCCGCGAGGTCATGATCATCGCCAACGATGCTACGGTCAAGGGCGGCTCCTATTATCCGCTAACCGTTAAAAAGCACCTGCGCGCCCAACAAATCGCCGAGCAAAATTACCTGCCCTGCCTGTACCTGGTTGACTCAGGCGGGGCTTTTCTACCCATGCAAGACGAAGTATTCCCCGATGGACAGCATTTCGGGCGGATTTTTTACAATCAAGCCCAGATGAGCGCCAAGGGAATCCCACAACTGGCGGCGGTGATGGGTTCTTGCACGGCTGGTGGGGCTTACGTTCCGGCAATGAGCGATGAGGCCATTATCGTGCGCGGCAGCGGGACAATTTTCCTGGCGGGGCCACCCTTGGTCAAAGCAGCGACCGGCGAAGACGTCAGCGCCGAAGAATTGGGCGGTGCGGAGGTGCACACCCGCCGTTCCGGAGTGGCTGACCATTACGCAGAAGACGATCAACATGCCCTGGAAATCCTGCGCCAGATTGTCAGCGGGTTGCCGAAGACGCGCTCGACTAGCCCAACCTGGCTAGAACGCCTGGAGCTGCAGCCGCCAGAAGAACCACTCTATCCGGCTGACGAGCTCTACGGCATCCTGCCGCGTTCTTTCCGGGAAAGCTATGATGCCCGGGAGGTAATCGCCCGCCTGGTGGATGGCAGCCAACTGCGCGAATTCAAAGCTCGCTATGGCGCCAGCCTGGTTTGCGCCTTTGCCCGCCTGCATGGCTATCCAGTCGGCATCCTGGCGAATAACGGGGTGCT
>CAZAGA010000238.1:0-5652 GCA_964484335.1 uncultured Anaerolineaceae bacterium | reverse complement strand
TATACGCCCGAAAAGGTTTCTGTCAAGCAAGTTATCTTAAAGATAACCATCAATTTCTGAAATGCAAGTTTCTTTTAAGGTGGGAATTACCCTTCTTTTCCTATCTTCACAGAAAAACAGGCCGGGGAATCAAGTATAATTGACAAATGCGTTCGTGGAAAATGCCAATTCTACAATATATATTGATAGGATTATTCATGAGCTTAACGGGTTGCCAGTTTTCATCCAATCCGCTTACTTCACCTGGAGCAAGCACCAACCCTACTGCCGTACAGGCAACCCCTACAATCACAGCAACCCGTCCTATTCCGCCTACGCAACAACCCTCGCCCAGTCCGACTACCAGCACTTCAACTGCCACCCTGCCTGGCTTCCCTACCGCTACACAGACAGCGATCGCAACCCCAACTGAATACCAGGAGGCTGCCTTGCGAGCCGAAGTCCTTCAGCAGGCGCATTGCCGTTATGGCCCGGGCACTGCTTTTCTCCACAGTGATGACCTTTACCCTGGCGATTTGGCTGCAGTCGATGGGCGAAACGAAAGTGGTACTTGGCTGTGGATCATGCCCGAGGATATCGATCGACACTGCTGGGCAGCAGCATCAGTGCTTCGCTACGATGGCCAGGTTAACCTGCTGCCGGTGGTTACCTCCAAGCTTCCCTATTCCAATCTCTACGGACCTCCCCAGAATGTTCAAACTGCCCGTGATGGAGATGAGGTGATCATTGCCTGGGACCCACTACCTTTCACAGAAGACGATTTTCGCGGTTATATGCTCCAACTTAATCTTTGCCAAGGGGGGCAAATGGTGACTGTGACGATCCAGACCAATGAAACCCAGATTAGCGTGACAGATGAATTAACCTGCGGAGGAGAATCTGGGGGTCGATTGTGGGGCGTAGAGAAACACGGGTATACCCAATCCGTTGAAGTGATTTTCCCTTGAGGACCAATCACCGTCGATTCGATGGCTGCACTTAAGCGCGAACAATTGCCAGCACTTCGTCGCGGCGAAACTCCATTTCTTTCGGCGAGAGAATAGATTCGAGGTTCAAGCGCAAGAGTGGCTCAGTATTCGAGCCGCGCAAGCTGAAATGCCAGGTAGGGTAAGAAACCGCCAGTCCATCGATGCGATGCTGTTGGCCATCTGAATATTTGGCTGCCAGGGCTTCAATCTTGGCGCGCTGATCTGCAACAGTTGAATTGATTTCCCCCGAGATAAAATATTTGGCCTCCAAAGGGGTTAATAATTCCGAGAGTGATTTTTCGCGTTTTGACAGCAATTCCAGAAGTAATAATGAAGGAAGAATCCCCGAATCGGCGTAGTAAAAATCGCGGAAATAATAATGGCCAGTAACCTCGCCAGCAAAGATGGCATCTTCATCGGCCATGCGCCGCTTAATAAAAGCATGTCCAACTCGCTCCATCAAGGGCACCCCGCCAGACGCCCGGATCAGGTTCGGGACAGCCCAGGAAGCACGGACATCGTAGATAATTTTGGCGCCTGGCGTTTTCTGAAGGAAATATTCCCCCAGGATGGCAGTCAAGAAATCTCCGGGAACAAACCCGCCGCGATTGTCAATCGCAAAAAAGCGGTCGCCATCTCCATCAAAAGCGAAGCCAATATCGGCGCCTAATTCAACCACCTTGTGCTGCAGTTCTGCCCGGTTCTCCGGCTGGAGGGGGTCCAGGCCGTGGTTGGGCAGGCTGCCATCCGGATCGAGGTAAAGTCCGGTCAGATCAACCGGAAGCCGGGCATAAACTTGCTTCAGGATTGGGCCTACCATCCCATTTCCGGTATCGACCACCACCTTAAGCGGGCGCAAGGCTGGCAGTTCAATCACCGATAGAATTCGATCAACGAACATTTCCTGGTAGTCTGCAGCAAAAACTCGCCCCTGGCGGGTGGCAGGTGGATAGCTTTCTGTTTCTACCAGCCGGCGCAGATCCTGGATGCCAGCCTCTCCACTTAACAAATAAGGCACCTTACGCACCATTTTAAAGCCATTGTATTGCTTGGGGTTGTGCGAGGCAGTGACCATCATCCCCGGCATGCTGGTCTCTGCGCAAGCGAAATAATACTGGTCCGTACTCACCATACCGATATCGATCACATCTGCCCCCTGGTCCGTCAGGCCGTTCAAAACAGCCGCATGGAGAGAGGGTCCGGATAGGCGCATATCCCGACCGACCACGACCCGGTCCACCCGTAGAAAGGCGGCGAAAGCACGCCCGATATGATAGGCGATTTCTTCGTTTAGGTCTGTTGGATAGATGCCACGGATATCGTAGGCCTTAAAAATGTTGGGATTGACAAGCATTGAAGGCATCTCCTAATACCGGACAAGAAAAAACCTGAATTGGTAGGCAAGCTTAACCGTGAAATTGCTAGACCGATCAGCAGCGAGTCTAGATCAGATCGCTCATCAGCTCCATCGGCAGGACCGCAGCGCCTACAATACCCGGCCCAGTATGAACACCCAGGACAGGAGAGATGCGCAGGACTTCCTTTCGAGCGATGTTCAAGCGTTGACCCAATTCGTGGGACAGGTCTTCTGCTTTCTCAGCAAACCGTCCATGCAAAACGGTAACCCACAAAGGTGCGTCCTGGTAAGTTTCGTGCAAGAAATCTGAGATTGACTGGATCGCGCGTGGGATGGTGCGCGCCTTGGAAACAGTATTGTATTTGCCATCTTCGTGATCAACATTGATGATTGGCTTCAAGTTCAGAATAGCGCCTGCCAGCGCCTGGACACGGCCAATTCGCCCACCACGCGCCAGGTATTCCAAAGTTTCAAGGGTATAGATCACCTCGGTTTTTGTGCGAATCTTTGCCAGGCGCTCCTGAATCGCTTCAAGGGCCCAGCCAGCCTTGTGCGCCCAGGCAGCAGCCAGGACTTGGAATCGTTCTCCACCCGAGAGGGTTAAGGTATCCCAGATTGTCACATCTGCTTGCGCAGCTGCTTGCTCCGCGCCTAGCCGGGCTGAATTGATCGTGCCGCTCAAGCCAGAAGAAATGTGGATCGATAGAAGCTGGTGATCTTTCGTCGCCAGTTCCCGGTAAATCTTAGCAAATACACCGCTGGAAGGCTGGGCAGTAGTAGGGATGGCAGGTCGCATTTTTTCTAGGCGGTTATAAAAGTCATCAGCCTCAATATCCGCTGAATTTATCTCTCCTTCTGGGAATTGAATTAACAAGGGCGCCTGAGTAATCTCATTTGCCCGGAGTTCTTCTATTGGCATATCGGCTGCACAATCGGTGACGATTTTCATTACTGCCTTCTTTCTGTTGATGGTTTACCTAATTATACCTGAGATTGCAAACAACCAGGTTTTGAGCAAAGTTAAATGCGCCCTTAAGCCGAGGCATTTCATCGAAGACATTTGACCAGCGGGCTGCTCCGTGTTAGACTACCAGATTGCGATGGAATGTCGCCGGACAGGAAAATTGGATCGCTGCAATGGGATTTTCTAAATCAAATACAAGTGAACTTCCCTACTTGATCGTTGGGCTGGGCAATCCAGGCCGAGAATATCGCGCCAACCGGCACAACATAGGCTTTATGCTGATCGACCACCTAGCAGAACGCCTCGGGGTGCGTTTCACGCGGCTGGAATCGAAAGCACTGGTGACAAAGGCAGATCACCAGGAAGCGCGCCTGATCCTGGCAAAACCACAGACCTTTATGAACCTTTCGGGCACAGCAGTTGGGTCGTTGATTCGGTTTTACAAAGTCCCACTCGAACATTTAATCGTCGCTTACGATGATGTCGACCTTCCTATCGGGGTTTTACGATTACGGCCAGACGGAGGCTCTGCCGGACAGAAGGGGATGGCTTCTATCATTGAACGGCTGGGGACTCAAGATTTCGCCCGATTACGGATTGGAATAGGCCGGCCGCCAGGGCGCATGGAAGCCGCCGACTATGTGCTGGAAGATTTTTCCAAAAGCGACCTTGAAATCATCCAACCTGCGCTTGATCGCGGGGTCGAGGCTGTGCTCACCTTTGTAACCAGTGGTTTGAATCCCGCAATGAACTTCTATAATGGCTGAAACACTGGAATATATTTTAAAGTCAATCCTTCAAACCACTGGAGCATTAGTTCAGTCGGTTCAAGCTGAGCAATTGCCAAAACAGCTCTTCTTGCGGCATAGCGCGCGCCCACCAGTCGCCGCAGCCTTGCACGCCGCCCTGGCTACACCCGTGTTGCTGGTGACAGACCGAGCGGATCACGGCTTGGCGATTGCTGAGGAACTCGAGCTATGGGCTCCAAAAGCTGCCCGGCTAATCTTTCCAGAACCAAACCCACTGTTTTACGAACAGGCAGCCTGGGGGGATACGACCCGTCGCGAGCGCCTGCTCGTCCTGACCACGCTGGCAAGCTACCATATCCCGGGGACAGTTTTGCCTGAGACTCCGCCGTTGATTATTGCCTCGGCCCGCGCACTGATGACACGCAGTATGCCGCGCCGTGAATTCCTGAAGAACAGTCGCACGCTGCAGCGCGGCCAAATCGCCCGCCAGGAGGATTACCTGCGTAACTGGTTAAGGCTGGGATATTCCGTCGTCAACACGGTTATCGCCCCTGGGCAGGTCGCTCGGAGAGGCGGCATCCTGGACGTATGGCCGCATGCGGAAGCTTTTCCACATCGACTGGAGTTTTTTGGCGATGAAATTGAGACCATCCGACGGTTCGACCCGGCGACCCAGCGAACCTTAAGTAATTCAGGTTCTCCTCCATCAAGCAGCCGCGCGCGCGCTCAACAGCCGGAAGCCAGGCGCATCCTGGTTACCCCGGCGCGCGAATACTTGCTGCCCAGCAACCTGTCTACCGGAAATAGTGAAGGAACGGGTTTACAATCATTAAGCGGCCTGGCAGAAACTTTCTCGGAATTTGATATCCCCCGCTTACACCGACAGCCGGCTAGCCTGCTCGATTACTTGCCCGAAAATACTTTAATCTTGATCGACGAGTTCCAGGCATTGGAAGATATCGTGGCCGAAATCGAAGAACAGGCGGTTAAATTACGCCAGAACCTGGTTGCAAACCATACCCTGGCGGCTGATTTCCCGATCCCATACTTGACCTGGGACGAGTTAAGGGATTCATTCGAGCGGCATCGGACGCTTGAATTAGGACCCTCTGGAGCGAGCGAAGGCGAAGAGATCGGGACGATTGAAAACCATGAGGTTAATCGCCTGCTCAGCCTAGCAGAACGCTTCCAGGCAGGACCACGCTTTGCTGGCCGGCTCAAACCAGCCATGGATCATATCTTGCAGGAAGCCCAAGCTGGAAGACTCATCACTGTGATTTCGCGGCAGGCAGCCAGGCTACACGAGCTTTGGATTGAGCAGATGCAAATGGTTCCTGCCAACAGCCTGCAAAGTACCCCAAATTTCGTGGAAGGAAGCCTGAGCGAAGGGTGGGTCTTCCAACCCACAAGTGGTCCAACGATCAACTTGTTAAGCGATGGGGAATTATTCGGCTGGCGACGGCCCAAACCACGCTTCAGGCGATCCGAACGTTATGCTATCGCAGCAGAAGATCCCGAAGCCAGCTATAGCGACTTACGTGCGGGCGATTACGTGGTTCACGTTGATCATGGTATCGGCCGTTACTCGGGGTTGGTGCAACGAACAGTGGACAA
>CAZAGA010000237.1:0-5700 GCA_964484335.1 uncultured Anaerolineaceae bacterium | reverse complement strand
CCTTCCCAGTGGCCGGCTTTGGGCGCGACTGGCCCGCTGGCACAGGCAGCCAGGAAGATCAGCAGAGAAAATAACACAGCAAACTTTACTCGCGCTAAATTACGGTTCATAAAGTCTCCATTTTAATTCCCATTAGGTTGAGTTGTGTCTTTGGCTGGTTTGGTAAACAGGATCGATACCCCACTGATCATCAACAGCAGAACTCCCAAGAATAGAACCGGCTGGCCGCCTCCGCCAGGATAATGCCAACGGGAAACGATCTCCTTTGGGCAGGTCGGTACCCACGACCACAGGCTGACAAAGAGCAGCACGCCCAGGCCAACCAGGAGAAAGCCATCTCTCTTTAAGACCGGACGTTTTCGCCAGGGCAGCAGGATCAGGAAAATAACCAACAGGACAGTAAGGGGAACGATCAGTGGCATCAAGGACCATTTCGGCCCCAGGGTACTCAAGATGCAGCCGGGCGCCAGGCCTGTGGCGATCTCACGCCACAGGTTGATCGATTCGATTTCCACGCTGATAAGGATGTTGTTCCCCTGCTGGGTCATGGTGCGTTTGCCAGTCGGCTCGCCGCCCATCCAGCCAGCAAAGGTACTGGCCAGAAGCAGGACGACGCCGCCAATGGTTAGGAATAAGATCAATCGGGATGGTTTCATGTCAAACTCTCAATCTTCGGTGTCGGATAAAGAAAATTGACTGCAATCAGCGGCGCGGCGGTGCTGGCAGCCTGGTGAATGAGATCGATGAAGGCCTGGTTGAAGCAGAAGACCCTGCGCTCTTGCCCGAGGTAGCGGATTTCAAGAAAGCGGCTTTCGAAATCGAGCACATATTGCATGTACACCCCACCGGACATGCCAGGCACGCTGATCCCCGGGTTGATCCGGCAGAGCACATTGCGCACAAAGACCTGCACTTCCGCCTGGTTTGCTAAGAGCGGCGACCAGGCATTTCCGACCACCTTGCGAGGTAAGTCCTGGGCGGGTTCATATTCAAATTCAAGGCTAATCACTTCATAGGAGCCTATCCGCTTCTTGGGATTGGCCTGGAACATGGCGTCGATTTCGGCCCGGTAGTCGAACGGGGGTTGGAGGGCTGTCTCACGCCAAAGCGCCGGGCCGGGTTTCGGCGCGCTGGGCGCTGAACCGGCTTGCCTGGGTTGGCTGGAGGCCAGCTTTTCGATCGCTTGCTTGACAGCCTGGATGGCGGCGCGGATCGCAGCAAGGTCTTTTTGGTTGCGCACGGCTTGAGACGGGTCGAGCTCAAAGAGTGTCGGCGCCAGGCGAGGCATCTCCAGAGTGGTTAGCTCCAGGCGACCCAATTTTTGCAGTCGTTCACGCAATTCGGGAAGCGCTTGTGGGTCACCCAGCTCCCCCAGCGCCTCAGCCGCCTGGTCTACCAGGTTCAAGTCCGACTGGATTTTATCTGCATCGCCCGAAAAATAGCTCAACGCTTCGATCAAGCCAGGGACGTTTTTCTCACGCTGCAGCTTTTCGATATTTGGCCTTGGGTTGGCAGATTTGAATATTTTCTTAAATAATCCCATTCATCTCCTCCGTTCGTAGACTAGGATGACTTGATTTTCAGCCGGAACAAGCCATCCGGCGTGAAGGCATACAGCAAGCTCGGGTCGGCCGGGTCGAGGGCCAGCGAATAAACCAGCGGGTTGGGGCCAAGGCCGCTGGCCAGGGGCTGCCAGGCTGCGCCGCCGTCGGAAGTGACGTACACCCCGCCGGCCAAAGCGGCGTAGAGCGTGCCGGGCTGGGCAGGGTCGGCCAAAAGATCATAAACGCCCAGGGCAGGCAGGCCGCGGTTGACCTTCTGCCAGGCAGCGCCGCCATCGGTCGTCTTGAGCACGCCCAGGTGGGTCGAGGCGAGGTAGAGGACGTTTGCGTCCTGCGGGTCGAGCGCAGCCGCGTGGAAGTAGCCGCTCAATGGGGCGAGGGATTCCCAGCTCCCTCCGCCGTCATCGGAGCGGTAAGAATTGCCCCAGGCGATCAGGTACAGGCGCTGGCCGGCAGCGTCGCTGACCAGGAGCGGCTGGCAGACGTTTTTCGGACTCTGTGGGGCTGGCCCGAAGGTCAGTCCACCATCTTCCGAAAGCCCAAGACCGCCGCCGCATTCACCCACCAGCCATGACCGCCCAGGTTTCCCCGGATCAAGCAAGAGCTGGCGAGCCGAATTGACCGGGTAGCCCTGGCCATAGGGTGCCCAGGTCGTCCCGCCATCGGTGGAGCGCAGCAGCGGGCTGCCCCCACTGGCCGGGTTGGGATAAATCAGCGCCCCGCTTGGGTCGAATACCAACCGTCCCCCGGGCTCGATATTTTCCAGGACAACCTGCCAGCGCTTCCCGCCATCCGGCGAGCGCAGGATGCGGCCAGGTTTATCCTGGGTGACCAGGAACAGGCGTTGGGTATCGGCCGGATCGATGCCCAGGTGCGCTCGCGCCGCGCCCAACCGCCCGAGGTTCTGCCAGCTCTGGCCGCGGTCCTGCGAAGCCAGCACGGCCTGGTCGCCCAGGTAGAACCGCCCTGGACTGGTACGGAAAGCGAAGGGGGAAAACCACGGCCAGCGCCTGGGAGCGATGGCCCCGCTACGCTCCCAGGACTGCCCGCCAGCCGTGGAGACCCAGAGCTGGGTATCCTGCTGGCAGTAAAGATCGCCGGAAAACGGGTCGCCGATCAGCCAGTCGCAGGCTGCGAAGATCTGCTGCCAGGAGGCGCCGGCATCGGTGGTCAGGTAAGTTCCGCCGCCGCCGGAAGCGACCAACCGGCCAGCCTGGCGGGGGTCGAGAACCAGCCACCAGGTGTCACCACCGGAGAGCAGCTCAGGCGCTAGTTGTTGCCAGGTCTGGGCGCCATCCTGGCTTTCATAGATTCCCGGCGGGCAGTCGGGGCGGCCATTGAGACGATTGGGCGCATAGAGGTGATCAGCGTTGAGCGGGTCGACCAGCAAGCCAGTAACCTGGGGGCAATCCAGGCTGCGCAAGTCCCAGTGCGCCCCGCCATCCAGCGAGCGGTAGACCCCGCTGTTGGTGGCGCTGAAATAGAGCAGCTCTGGCTCGGAGGGAGCGATGGCCAGCAAGGCGGTATAGTTCCAGTTCATCCCCAGCGCCAGTCCGTCCGAAGCAAGCGCCCAGCTGCGACCGCCGTCATTCGAGCGATAGACGCCGCCCTGCTCAACCAGCCCGGCGTAGACGCGCTGCGAATCAAGCGGATCGAAGACCAGCGAGCCGACCGCGCCGCTACCCAGGCCAGCGCTGCTGAGCGCCCAGGTCTGGCCGCCATCCGGGGAGCGGAAAATTCCGCCACCGTAAGTTCCCGCCAGGATCACAGCGGGATCCTGGGGGTCGAGCGCCAGGGCGGTGATCGCCAAGAGGGTGAAAGGGTAGAAATCGCTCAGCCTTTGCCAGCCATCGCTCGACCCGGCCGGGGTAGCCGAAGAGGGCAGCGTGGCAGCCGGCGCGCCCGGCTCGACCGGCGCAGCAGTGGCCGGGGCAGGCGAGCTCTCCCCGGCAGGCTGGGGCGAGGCAAGCGGGGTTGGCGAGGGCTGCTCACTTGCAGTAGCCGCGACCGGCAGGGTGGCTTCCACCCGGGCGGAGAAGAAGCCCAGGATCTGCACCTGGCCGGGGATGCGGCTGAGCAGCCAGACGGCCAGCGCCAGGAGCAGCAGGGCGGCGCAGCCCAGGGCCAGGTTTTGCCAGGTGAGACGAGAATTTCCAGCGCGTGGTGGCATAGGACACTCCACTGTATATTAAGTGACAAAGTTCACGAACAAAACACAGGAATGTAACCGTTGTGTAAACTCTTTATTGAATCAAGCTGAGAATAACGGTGTTGCCGTTTTTCTCAGCTTGATAACGGTAAGGAGGATTCGGTTGGAAGGGAAAAGGTGAAGCGCGTGCCGCTGTCCGGGTTGCTGCTGGCCTGGATCGGCGCCTGGTGCTGCTCCAGGATGGACTGGACGATCGCCAGGCCGAGACCGGATCCGCGTGGCCGGGCCGGGCGGGCTTCACTTCGGTAGAAGGGCTCGAAGATGTGCGGCAGATCCTGGGGGGTCACTCCTGGACCGCTGTCCTGGACCTGGATCGCCAGGCGCTCCCCTTGTTGGGCAATCTGGATTGTCACGCTGCAGCCTGGGGCGTACTTGATGGCGTTATCCAACAGGTTGATCAAGACCTGGCGGATACGATCGGGATCGGCATAGGCTTGCGGCAATCCGAAGGGCGCCTGCAGGGAGAGCACGACCTGGTTTACCTCAGCCAGGTGGGCCAGGTTGGCGATCACTTCTTCGGCAACCCGCTGAAGGTCAAAGGGTTTTAGATCCAGGGGAGCGCGCTCCAGGCGGGCCAGGTAGAGCATATCCTCCACCAGGCGGGCCAGGCGCTCGGATTCGCTGCTGACAAAACCCAAGGAGCGACGCCACAAGGTCTCTTCATTAAGCTGGCAGCTATTGAGTATTTCGAGGTGACCGAGGATGGCGGTCAGCGGGGTGCGCAGCTCGTGAGCCAGGCTGGGGGTTAAGCGTTGGGTAAGGTCCATGCGCCGGGCCGGGCGGTTGCCATCCAGGAAGATGACCAGGGCACGGCGATCGTTTTCGCCACCGCCTGAGAGCGGGGTGACGCGGGCCTGGTAACGGCGAGAGCCAGGGCCATTGGCAGAGATTTCGAGCGCCTCGGTTGCCCCAGTGCGTTGGGTACGCTCCACCGCCAGGGCCACCGGCCCGGGCAGCTCGCCCGGCGGGTTGAATTCCTGTAATAGCTGGGCGGAAAACTCGTTTTGGAGCTGGATCGCGCCCGAGCCACCAGCCAGCAAGGCTGCTTCCGGAAGGGCATTCAACAAGTCCAGGGCATGCCGGGCGAGTTGGCTCTGGCGCTCCAGGCGGCGCTGGCGCTGGCGCCAGGCGCTCCAGCCCAGGCCGGCGAGCAACCCCAACACAACCAACAGCAGGGCAGCCGCAAGCAACCAGCCGAGAGAAACACTCGCCACGACGTCGCTGGACATAAAAATCCCCCCAGGTCAGTTAACGCTCAAACTTATAGCCGATATTACGGACCGTCACCAGGTAACGCGGCTGGTGCGGATCATCTTCAATGCGCTGGCGCAGGCGCTGGATGTGGACATCGACGGTGCGCGTCTCGCCAGCATACTGGTAGCCCCAGACCCGCTCCAGCAGGGTCTCTCGTTCAAAGACCCGGCCTGGGTTCGAAGCCAGCAGCTCGAGCAGCTCGTACTCCTTGGGGGTCAGGCTGAGGACCTGACCGCACTTCTTGACCGCCCTCCCCGGCGGATCAATTTCCAATGTGCCAAACACCAGCCGGACCACCACTGGCGCAGTGCGCTGGTTGGCCAGGCGTAAGATCGCCCGGGCACGGGCGACCAGCTCGCGACTCTTAAACGGCTTGGTGATGTAATCATCCGCCCCCAACTCAAGGCCGACGACCTTATCAATGTCGTCGTCCCGAGCGGTGAGCATAATAATGGGAATATACGTAGGAAGCTGGCGAATTTCTCGCGTGAGCTGCAGACCATCCTTACCGGGCAGCATCCAATCGAGCAGGATTAAGTCGGGTCGCCGGGCAGCAATCGATCCCAAGACCTGGTCGCCGTTCTGCACTACCCCAGCCTGGTAGCCATCGCGCTCAAGGACCGTCTGGACGAAGGTCGCAATCGGCAGGTCGTCTTCGACGATCAGGATATACTG
>CAZAGA010000236.1:0-5703 GCA_964484335.1 uncultured Anaerolineaceae bacterium | reverse complement strand
ATGGTAGTCGTAGATCAGCGTCTCGCCGGCCTGGTTGTTGCTTCCACCCGGGTAGGTCAGGCTCTCAAGCAGGTCGGCGCTGTTGTAGCTCCACTGGGTTGTGAAGCTGCCGCTGCCGGTTAGTTGTATGCCCAATTCATAAACTCCCGTGAAGTCTCCAATTGATCCTTTGGCATTAAATTGTGCATACGTTTCACTGAAGGTTATTCGTAATAAGGTCTAAACACCATCTGCTAATCAACAGTAACACTTGTAAACGATATGTTCGTCAACTTAAGATCGTCGACCACTTTCTTGAAGCGCTCAGTAATTAAGATCTTGGTTGGAAAATCTTTTATGCGGAACATGTCTACGTCTGGTGGAATTGATCTTTTCTCTATTATGATTTGTTCTACCTTTCTGTTATCCCTGCCACAAAGGGAACATAATTTTGGTTCAGGTGGAGAGTAAGATAGGGATGATAATATAGCAAATGGTTCGATTTGGAATTCGAACAATTCATTAGAACTCGTTTCCTCGAATTCTAGCTTTGGAACGGAAACCTTTGGTAACCTTATTTCTTGAGAAGCGAGTTTTAAATAAGCCTTATGGTGTATTAAAAGTGTCCACAGGTTTACCCAAGCAAAGTCTCCAGTTTTACCACTTCCTTTTCCAACTAGTGGACCAAATTCAGTTCCAGGAGGAATTGGCCATTCATCCGAAATTAAATGAGCGACTAGTTCGCGGAGTTTTAGGTAAGTCTCTACGTTTACAGGCCAAGGTTCAGAAAACTCATGATGGGAAGATAACGTAGAGAGATCTACCAAAGGATAGGCGATTCCAATCATAGCCCAGGTTTGTCCACACAAAGAGCATCTAATGCCAGGCATGTTCCAAACATGGGTTGCCTCTATATTATCGTTATAAAGTGTGCTCCAATTAGTATCGTCAGGTTGGATATGAAAAAAATTCATGTATTTCTGGCCTCAAGCATAATTCTATTACTCAATCAGTTTAATTATTCCATCAAGTCCAAAGTCATAGATAAATACTCCAATTTGTTTGAAAACGTCCTGAGGTGTCGCATTGGGGTTGTTTGCTAGCCATGCCTCCCAGGCATTATTCCAATCTCCACCTCGCGGCCCTCCTCCGTGGATTAATTCATGCATTTCTTTTGGAAGAACGACTAAATGATCATCGACGTTGATACCTAGTCTGGCAAACTCTGTCCTAAATCTTTGAGGTAGCAAATGATGCCAGGGGTAATTCGCTCTTACAGGCTTTGGCAGTAATCCCACAATATCATCAGCATATTTTCCTATACTTCCTGGAACAAAAGGCAAAAAGCCGATGCTATCATGCCATTGGAAACCATCCTCAAGCGCGAATGCCCAATCAGCCGGTTCATAAAGCATTCCTACTACTGTTTCTAACCCACCAGTAACCACGGAATCAATCGTGGCCGATCGCCCCTTTTGCTTTTGGGTGTCCCATTCACCGTAATAGGAATATCCTAACTTTAGCTGGAACCAGTCGACAGAGTCGCCTGGACAAAAGGCTTCATCGCATGGACGGTGACCATCGGGATCGACGTATTTTAGAGGATTATATCGAGCATATGAGTAGCGATTCCAATCGAGTGGATTGTAGAAGTCTGGGATCAGCGTATCCGGCTGGCTGAATTGCATTATACTAGGATCGTACCACCTGGCCCCGTAGTAGTACAACCCGAGCTCCGCCATGTAGTTACATTAACTTCCATATTTACTCCGAATTAGCATATATTGCCTGGTAAACCTCCTGGTGGTAATCTGGAATAGAACCGTCCAAGTTCAAACCATTTCACTACCAGGAGGCACTTCCCATGTTACCAGAAATCGAACGTTTCACGAAATGGCTGCGTCGCAAAGCGCCGCACGCCAGCACACCCAAACACTATGGCAATGATTTAGAGCTATTCTTTGCCTGGCTCCACAAACCGCCAGACGAAGTACGAGTGGCCGACGTAGACAGTTTCATCGAACGCTGCCAACAAGAAGGGCTGGCGCTCACCACGATCAACCGGCGTCTAGCCGCCCTACGCTCTTTCTACCACTTTCTCATTCTTGAAACCGAAAACTCGCTCAAAAATCCGGTCATCCCGAAGCGGCATTTCATCCGTCTCGGCCAACACCTGCCCCGCGATATTCAAGACCCAATGGTCGAAAAACTGTTTGCCGTGATCAGCGGTCCGCGAGACAGAGCGATGTTTTTGTTAATGCTCCGATGCGGCTTGCGAGTGGGAGAAGTGCGCAATCTCTCGCTCAACGACCTGTACCTGGACCCTGCCTTTGGCAGCTTGCCGCGCCTGTGGCTGCACGGCAAAGGCGGCGGGCAGCGGGTGGTGTATCTCTCTACCCAACCCCTGGCAGCGCTGCGCGTCTGGCTCGATATCCGCCCGGTGGTCAAGGACAATGCCGTATTTCTCAACCGCTTTGGCAAGCGCCTGTCCGTCACCGGCATCCAGAAGCGCTTGATGAAGTACTGTCAGCAAGCCGAGATCTGGGTCACCTGCCACCAACTGCGCCACACCTTCGGACGTCACATGGTCGAAGCGCACACGCCCGTTACCACCATCCAAAAGCTGCTCGGCCATGCCTGTTTGCAGACTACCGAACTATACCTGCACATTTCGGACAGCCAGGTGCAGGCAGATTACCAGGCTGCCATCCAGGAAGTGATCCGGCGTTTACCGCTGGAAGGAGGCCAGCCATGAGCCGGGGCGGTAAAGGTGGGAAACGCGCCTTCCACTTTGTGAATGTCAAGCCCGCCGACCCAGAGGTGCGTCGCTTTGGCGATTGGATTCCTGAAAACCGCGGCTTTTTCGCTGACTTTCGCCAATGGCTCAAAGATACCGGCTATGGCGAGGTTGCGCTTGGGCTGTACAGCGTGGTAGTTCGCCAGATCATGGGCTATCTCGACAAGCCCTACTGGACGATTGACCCAGAAGCTGATTTGCAACGCGCCTGGGAGCACATGATCCAGCGCCCATATACAGACAACACCCTGACCGACTATCACAAAGGGCTGTTGAAGCTGGGCGAGTACATTCGGTTGCGCTGCCACCGGCCTCCCAAGCCCAAAGCAATCCACTGGGAGTACTATACCGGTTCGCTGCCGGACTGGCTGCAGGCCGATATCCGCGAATTTCTTCATCACTGCCAGCGCAACTGGCAGACCGACCGGCAAACCGAGCGTTTCTCGGATGCTCTGAGCCGCCTGACCCGTTCGCTGCGTTGGATGGCAGCGAATTTCCCACTTGAAGATATTTCTAGCCTCACCCCGCAGGTCTGGTTTGCCTACCTGGATGAACGCCTGGCGAGCGGGATCACTGCCAATTCCCTCAACGGCGAGCTCTCCAGCCTGAAACATTTCGTTTTCTACCTGCAAGAGCATGATCGCCCCGTTTGCGAGCGTTTCTTGCTGGTAGATTACCTGGATGAAGGCAAGGATTTGCCCAAAGACGTTCCAACCGACCAACTGCGCAATCTCCAGCAGGCAATCCAGCGGCAATCCGCGGTAACACACGCCGGTTGGCGGCGCATCGGGCGCATGGACCTGGCCTGGTTCCTGTTGATGTTGCACAGCGGCTTGAGAACCTGCGAGGTGCGCAGCTTGCGGCTGCAAGACATTGACTGGGAAGGCCGCCGGGCGCGCATCGAGCAGTCCAAGAACATGAAAGACCGCATCATTTTCCTCAGCCAGGCAACTATTGACGCACTCAAAGCATACCTGTAAGTGCGCGGCATACCGGAAGCCTTGCCCGATTTCGTGTTTGTCTTTCGCCATGCCGCGCTGACCCGCTCGTACTGCTTCCAGCGCCTGCGCACCTACTGTAAGAAATTAGGCATCCATGTCACCCCTCATAGATTAAGGCACAGTTGCGCGACCCTGCTGCTGAACAGCGGCGCGCCGGTGCTGACGGTGAAAACGCTGCTGGGTCACAAGTGGGTGGACACTACCCTGGGTTACGCTCGCCTGTATGACGGCACGGTCGCAGCGGACTACTACCAGGCCATGGTCGGCGTGGAAAGGCGCCTGGCATTGCCCGAAGACCGGTTGTCGCAGCCCGTGGTAATCGGCCAATTACTGGCATTGGTAGATGCATTGCACCAAGGCGCACTTAACCCGACCCAATCGGAGATTGTGCGCCAATTACGCACCGGAATCATGGCCTTTGCCGAGCCAGAATCCGTTCTTCAAGATGTTAAGGTTCCAACCACCACTCCTGAAAGGGCATAGCGGATGAGTTTTTCGCTTTAGGGGCTACCGGCAGGGCAGGGAAAACACGTAAGGGCAGAGAAGGTCACCCAGCTCTGCCCTGCCGTATAGCCGCCCGCAGGCGCTCGAGTCGGACTCCTCCGGCGCTCTATCCTCCTGCAGGCAAGAGTATTGTAGCACGAATTCATAATTTCCAATTCCGTCGTAGATCATCAAGATCACGTTTGTCACCAAAATAGAACAGCCGGAAAGTATTAACCTCCTCAGGCCACTTCTCCAAGCCGTACGAATATGCTTCCAAAGAATCTAGGTAACCATCCTTGATCCAGAGCAAAAAACCGACTTCTTGGATACGATCATCCGTCTCAAGGTAGGCACCTACATCACCAAAACAAAAATTTTGTTTTACTTCTAAAACATCATAAAGCCTTTTATTTATACTTGGTATTTCAAAGTTTACATAAAACCCGACTCCCGTGAGTTCGCGCGATTCAATTTTCGATGATGCAAGTTGTTCTCGTAGTACCATCAACACAGGGTCCCCGCCCACTAATAGCCATTCCAGCACTTGGCTTTCTAAAGGTGTGAACGTTAGGTCATTCATATTATTCAACTCTTATGGAACAAAGAAGGTTCCAATCTTTGCTACACCATCGACGACTGCGCCCCTGACTGTCAGATTTATTCCATTGACCGTGATTTGAATTCCCTCCCTCAAATCTTTTGCTGAATAATCCCCCGCTACTTTTGAGAACTCGCGCCATACTGCATTATAGGTGCTTTGCTGATTACCCCCAAAGGCGTTGACCAGGTTGTCAAGCTGGTGTCTTGGATTATTGAAGATATGGTTAAGATCGTTAGCATTCGCTTTGATCCCAAGCCCCATTTTTTCGATCGCATCATCAGCATAACCTCCCAGACTCTCTCTTAAGAATTTTTCAAGAGCACCTTCGCCCCCTTCTTCGAAAGCCTCTCTTGCCCCCTTCATAACTGCTCGGCGGCCCACATCGTCCAGAGGTAACCCGGCAGGTAATAGATCATCCGGTTCCCCAGCTTCAAAGATGACTGCCAAACCCACGTTCAAACCAGCGAATAGCTTGTCTTCTCGGCTGGCATTGGGATCGGCCAGTACCTGACCGGATTGATACGCATCGTATGCGGTCCAGCCATAATCGATCGCCTTTAGCACTAGTCCACCGATAATGGCAATGCATGCCCAGGTGGTTATCCCGTCGATGCAATGGCCGCTGCTATCGGTGTAGCGGACGGGATTCGAGTAGACGTATTGGTATCTGTCGTAGGCCAGGGGATTGTAGGGTTCGGGTATAATCGGATCGGGCTGAATAAATCTGCCTAGCGAGTCGTCGTACCACCTCGAGCCATACCAGTACAAGTTAATGTAACTATCCCTGTACTGCCCGGTATAACGGTGGCCGGTCGGCAGCATCCCGCTGGTGTAGCGAT
>CAZAGA010000235.1:0-5708 GCA_964484335.1 uncultured Anaerolineaceae bacterium | reverse complement strand
TTTTTAGCTTTTCTTCAAACGGTTCCCCTTCTTCGTCTAAGTCAACCGCACCAACATAACGACCTGGGGAAAGGGCATAGTTGTGTTTCCTTATATCCTCAATTCCCGCAACATTACAAAAACCAGGTATATATTCAGGTAATCCTGTACGTTTGAAAGTACGATATACGCCGGATACAAACTCCAGTTCTTCAACGGATAATTGCTTTTGTTTACGTGAACCTGGAATTAGGCTACCCAATCTTCTGCCATCAACAAATAAAATCTCCCCCTTACGATAACGGTACCCATTTTTACCATCACGATTTCGAGAAAGAAACCATAGTGAACAAGGAATCTGGGTGTTAGCAAATAACTGTCCTGAGAGTTGTACAATGCAATCCACGTAACCGCTATCCACCAGCGACTTGCGCACTTCCAGCCGGGCAGTCTCGCTGTTGCTCAGCTCGCCTGTCGCCATGACGAAGCCGGCCGTGCCATCCTCATCCAGGTGATTGAGAAAGTGGAGCATCCACATCGTATTGGCGTTGCGCGGGGCCAATGACATTTTTTGCCCATCTATCAAGAGCCTGGGGTCATCGTTTGGAATACGGTCAGCGCCCCATCCGTTCTCGCCTTTGGAG
The DNA here is from genome assembly GCA_964484335.1 of uncultured Anaerolineaceae bacterium. Classification (GTDB taxonomy): domain Bacteria; phylum Chloroflexota; class Anaerolineae; order Anaerolineales; family UBA4823; genus CAZAGA01. The sequence continues at coordinate 5,085 of CAZAGA010000235.1, read as the reverse complement.
CCGTCGTTGAAGGGCGGGTTGGCGAGCACGTACTTTGCTTTGAGCGTGGCGTGCTGGTCATCGGTATAAGAGTTTCCCAGGCGGATGTCGCCATCGATACCATGGATGAACAGGTTCATCCGGCACAAACGGTAGGTAAAATCCTTACTCTCCTGGCCAAAAAAGGAAAGCTTGCCGCTGTGCCGGGTAAACAGGTCGGACTGGACGAACATACCGCCCGACCCGCAGCACGGGTCAAAGACCTTGCCTTCAGTGGGTTCGAGCATGGCCACTAGCAAGCGAACAATGCTGGATGGCGTAAAATATTCCCCGCCGCGCTTGCCTTCCGAGGAGGCAAACTCGCCGATGAAATACTCGTACACCCGGCCGATTAGATCTTCCGGCCCGTAATCCCGCTCGAAGATATCCTTGGAGAACAGGTTGATCAACCCGGTGACGTTTTCCCGTTCAAGATTGGAACCGGCATAGATGCGTGGCAGCAGGCCTTTGAGCTTCTCCGGGTATGTGCTTTCCAGCAATTCCAGGATGTTATCCAGGCGCACCTTGATGTCGTCTGCCTGGGCATGCTTGCGAATGTTTTCCCAGCGTGCTTCATAGGGTAAGACGAATGCCCCCACTTGGCGGTATTCATCTGGGTCCTCCAGGACAAACTCGAGCTGGTAATAATCGCTTTTCGGTTCGTTGACCATCAAAGCCAACTGCGCCCGGCGCTTCTCATAGCGCAGCGAAAGGAAACGCAGGAAAATGATTGGCAACACATAGCGTTTGTAATCCGCTGGCTCAATCGAACCGCGCAGGTTTACCGCAGCCTGCCACAATTCTTTGGTCACATCGGTGATACTGTTATTCCCGGCCTGGTATTGGTTTTTTGGCTTCGCGCGTGGCATCCGAATCTGATTCTCCCTGGACAATGATTTGGATCAAAACAACCGTCTCGTAAAACCGCTTTCCTGGCATGGCAACGATGAATTCAGGGTGACCAGGAAAGCTAGCCTTATCTTACCCCAACTCCGCCAGCTTTACAAATCTTCGCCCCCAACTTTAACCCCAACCTTACGTCACGCCGCTCACCTGCTGGTAAACGCGAACACCATCAACAGCATTACCAGGGAGGAATAATCCGCCAGCCAGCGGACTTTCGTCTTCGTGATCGACCGAAGTAACACGCCGCCCATACCTAGCAAAATTAGAAAGGCCAGTCCAACCGCTCCAGCCAGGATCGGGTTAGCGCTGCCGCGCCGGGCAAGCTCCAGGATATAGCAAACGACTGAGGCGATCATCAGGACCAGGCCCGAGGTGGCAGCCATCTTTGCACCATGCCGGTTGGCCACCGATGCGATGCCAGCCTGCTGGTCGCCCTCTGCGTCCGAGGCAGTACGTAAAATCTCCCGGCCAAAGATAAAGACTGTGGCGTACAGGAAGAAGTAAGCAAGCTCCAGGTAACGCCCGGTGTAAATCGCCACCGCCAGGATAGCATAACTGGAATACAAGCCGGTGTAAAAATTCCCGACCAGGATGCGCTTTTTCAACCACAGGGAGTAGGAGATATTGCAGAGTAAAAATATGCCGCCATAAAGAACCATCGGCCAGGAAAGGAAAGCCGAGAGCAACAGGCCGGCCAAGAACAAGCCGATCCCATACAGTAGGGCCGCGTTTCGCGATATTTTCCCCGATGGAATAGCCTTCTTTGGATCGTTGATCCGGTCTTCTTCATAATCCAGGTAATCATTAATCACCATGGAGCTGGCAAAAAGAAAGAAAATCGATCCAGCCAGCAGCAGGTTTTGAGAATTACGGTCTGGGCTGCTTTGGGTTACCAGGTTAGCCGATAGATAGGCAGTCAATCCTGCTAAGACTGACATAAATGGCCGGGTGATATCGACCCACACCGGCAATCTCAATGGATAGGGGATGCTATACCCAAAGACTTTAATCATGCTCACCCAACCTGGCCAGGACGATTCTAAGGCCGAACCCCGAATAATTCAATTCTGTATCGTTTGCGCAAAAACGGCTCTTATAAGCGCAGCGCAGGAACTTTTCTTGGTATTGGTAAGCGCCGCTGCCCCGCATCACACGCAGCGACTGGTCGGGTGCAGCCAGGTCTTCCCGACCGTCACCAGGATCATACGGATAGCCAAGACTCGGGCTGTCCCAGGCATCGCCCCACAAGGAGCGGGTCCACTCCCAACAATTCCCGCTCATATCCAGCAGGCCATACGGACTTGCGCCATCCGGAAAGCTGCCGACGGCGCAGGTCTTTTCGATGTTTGTTCCGGCGAAATTCCCCCTGTTAGACATGAACTGATTTCCCCAGGGAAAGATCCGTCCATCCACCCCGCGGGCGGCTTTTTCCCATTCCGCCTCGCTTGGTAGGGTAATGGTGTACCCATCCTCCAGGATAAGCTTTTTCAATAACGCCGGGGTCGATTCAGATTCTAGCAACTTCGAATTTAGCCAGGAACAGTAGGCCAGCGCATCATGCCAGGTCAGATTTACCACCGGATGATTGGCCGGGCCAGATTGCAAATGGGGATAACGCGGGCGATAGCCAGTGGCGTTAAGAAAAGCCTCAAATTGCGCAATGGTAACCGCATACTTAGAAATGTAATAACGCGGCAGGTAAAGGGTATGTTGGGGGCATTCGCGTGGGTAAGCCAGGACATCGACAGCCAGGTCGCTGCCCATCAGGAATTCTCCGGCTGGAATTTCAACCAGGCCCAACTGCGGCTCTGCCGGCAGGTAATAAAAACCTGGATTGAAACGAGGATCGCCCAAGTCGGCCAACAATTTTCCAAACGAATCGCGCTCCTGTGGCGCCAGCTCAACCTTATTAAAGAGGCCGGTAACAAGCTGTTGGGTATGGGTGAAGCTATCCTGCCCAAGGCGCCTGTTTTCCCGGTAACTGCTCGCCCCCATCTCAACCAGGATGGCGCCTGCCAGCCTAACCCGGCTCAGGTTTTCATCCAGTTCGCGAATAGTCGTCTGGACAGGGCACAGCTCGTTAACCAGCACGAGCGGGCGGTCGAGATCGCCCATCACGTATACCATCCGGCTGATAGCGAATAAAATGACATCCTGCCAGTGTGCGTTTTCCAGGATTAATTCTTGAACCAGTTGGATGAAATTCTTTTGCTTTGAAAGATGCGCTCCAGCCAGGTAGCTTTGGAAGCTCAAATGGGGAAAGGTATAGATTTCTGGTCGTCGTTCCTGGAGTATCCCAGTTCGCAGGCGAAGGATATCACAGACTTGCGCCCCCCAGTTCAGGTCATTGTGATTCAGTTTTGCGAAGGCCTTGATAATCCGGTACTCGGGAATATCGCCCAGGCCAGACTTCGCCCCTTTCTTAAAACCATCCTTCTGTGCGCCAAAGGCCAGCACTGCCAGGCAGTCCTCCAGGTCGTCGAGATCCTTTCCGGCCTTGTGCAACAGCCGTTCCAGGTAAGTGCGGCGGGCAATTTTCGTCTTGCTGCTTTCCCAGCCCTGAATTAAGAAGGTGATCACTCGTTCATACAGCGGTGCGATCCCTTCGCTAAGCGAGTGCAGGTCAGAGCGGATCAGCAAAATAAGCGTCAGGGTCAACGGGTTGGAAGCCATCGCCTCGAGTTTTTTATCCTGCAGCGCACGTTTCATCTTCCGTAAGGTTTGGTCACGGGCTGCCGCCGGGTTGGCCCCGTCCACAGGGATTAGTTCCGCCCAAGTTTCAATCAATCCTTGGATTTGATCTTCATCGAATGGGGCGAGCTCATAACGGTCCCATGCTGGGAAGCGGACGTCCACATCTCCAGTTTCATCGACCGGTTGGTAGACCAGGGTACGGCAGGTGATGATATACCGGTTATCCTTGTAGCGGTTGACGAAAGCCAGGATAGCATCCCGGACAAAGGCCTGGCCATGCGGGGAAGTTATTTCATCCAGGCCATCGCACAGGAGAATACATTTCCCTTCCTCCAACTGCGCGTGGATCGCCTGGATGGCAGAGCCGAGGTTGCCGGCTTTCAGGTCAGCTTTTATAAAGTCCCACAACATTTGGGGGGCAGGTTCTTCGGTCTGGCGCGAGTGGATGCTCTGGGCGAAATCTTTTAAGCTGATGTAAATTGGTAGGAAATCCTTCAACTGCGAGACCCAGGGGGATAGCGTGCGGTCCTCATCTTCCGGGGCGACCAGGTTCATCAAGATGTGTCGCAAGAAGGTGGATTTTCCTGAGCCTGGATCGCCAAGGATGGCTACATAGCGGTGATCCATGACCGCATCGATCGCCGAGAGGCGTTGGTAGGTCACCATCGCACCCCGATCCAGGTTTTCAACGCCTGGCGGTTTAATCAATGACTTGGTCAAGAGCGGAACATATAGTTTGCTACCCAGGCGTTCATCCCAATCCTTCCGCTCAAATCCCAAGCGGATCCAGTGGAAGGATTTACGTACTGACTGGCTATAGATGACCTGCTTGTATTTGGCGATGGCGGTGAGCGGATCGCTTGACTCGCTCATGGTTATGTTCTGCTGGATGAACACTCCCCCATCGCCAATCGCAATCGAGTGATCACCGGATGCAATCGCACCGCCGCCTTGAATTTCGGCTTCAATGCGATCTTTTTCATTCAGGTAGGGGCCGAGCAACTCGATTATCTCTGCTTCTTCTATCTCATCGCCCAAGTCTTCCAACTGAGATTGAATCAAATCTCTCAGGCGGGCCAGCCGCTTCTGTTCGAGTAATATGGTTTTTTGCGATTTCATTTAGAAGTCTCGTTCAGCAGGTATCCATTCAATTGTTCAGGTAACTGAGAAAGTATTCTTCATATTCAGCCAGGGTGAAAGGCTTGGGTGGTTGGTGAAAGGTGAAGTCATAAAACTGGGTGGTCAGGCGTGGAAAGGCCTGGCTGACCCAGTGGTAAGATTTCGAAAAATCCAGCAGCGGATCCTGGGTTGACATGCCAAAATGGCAGGGTTGGGAATAAACCGCCTTGGGCGGCGTAGGCGTGTAGCCTAGAATTTCGGAAAATTGGTATAGGAGGGTGTTCAAGGTTGAAGCAGGCAGCTCCGCCAGGCGATTGAGCAACCCTTCCTGGTATTCAATCAAGCCAA
>CAZAGA010000234.1:3729-5727 GCA_964484335.1 uncultured Anaerolineaceae bacterium | reverse complement strand
CCCATAAAGGCGAAGTGAATGAATATGTGCTGATCAAGAACATGGTCGGCCGTGAAATTAATAATATCTACCCCGAGCGGCAGCGCAATCCTTTCAAGGCCGCCGCCGCCGCGGTGGAAGCGGCCAAAGCTGCTGGAGTCAAAGTAATTTCGTACGACCGGCTGATCACCAACACCACAGCCCTGGACTATTATGTGACCTTTGACAGCCTTGCCGTTGGCGCTTTGCAGGCGGAATACCTGGTAGAACATGCCCAAGGGAAAGGCAATCCGCTCTTTCTGTATGCCGGGGCGACCACCGATCCCAACAGCCTGCTCTTCTTCCAGGGCGCCTGGCAAGTTTTACAGCCGAAAATCGCCGATGGAACCTTCGTAATCAAGAATTCCAGCAAGGCGACTGCCCACCAGGCGATTGCGGATCTTAAGCGCGATCAACTCTTTAAGATTATTGGCCAGGTTTCCACCAATTGGGATCCCGCGATCGCCAGGAATATGGCTGAGTTCAACCTGGCGACGGCTTCGCCGGCCGATAAGGGCGATGTCTTCATCCTCGCGCCTAATGACGGTACGGCCCGTGCGATCAGCGATATCTTTGCTACTGATCCGGATGTAAAGAGTTATGTGATTTCGGGTATGGATGCCGAAAAAGCTTCTGCTGAGTATATCCTGGATGGCAAGCAATCGATGACTGTTTTCAAGGATGTACGTGTCCTGGTGCAGACAGCCATCGATGCCTCACTGGCTTTGCTCAAAGGCCAGTCCCCTGCTGCAAGCATGACCTATAACAATGGGGTGGTGGATGTTCCCGCGCTGCAGTCCCCGGTGAGTCGGATCGACCGATCCAATGTCAAGTCCGTCTTGCTTGATAGCGGGTATTACAAGTCACTTGAAAACAACATCTCCTTCCAGGCAGCTGCGACCACCGGTAATGTGTTGGTCGGGGTTGTTTTGCCGACCCAGGATGAACCGCGCTGGATCCAGGATAGCACCCATTTTCAGGAAGCCTTTAAGGCAGCCGGCTATGGTGTGGAGATCCTTTTCAGCCAGGGTGATTCGGCCAAGGAAAAAGCCAATGTTGAAGCGCTGGTGAAAAAGGGTGTCAAAGTATTGATTATCTGCCCACAGGGCGGTGGAGAGAAAGTGTTGGAGGTTAGGAACTGGTCTGCTTACAGCCCCGAGCTTGGCCGAGAAATTCTCAAACAGGTCAACTTCAATGTCAGGAAGGGCGAAATTGTCGGCTTTGCCGGCTTGATGGGCTCGGGCAGAACTGAACTCGCACTGAGCTTGTTCGGTAACCCTGACGGCTACCGTTTGGGCGGCGAGCTATTAGTCAATGGCAAGTCTTGCCACTTCACCCATCCAAAGGAAGCGATTGACGAAGGCATTGCCTATGTAACCGAAGACCGCAAAGGCGATGGGTTGATCCTGATCCAGGATGTCAAGCAGAACATCACCCTGGCTAACCTGTACGAAGTTGCAAACCGCGGCGTGGTGGATAGCAACGCAGAGATCAAGCATGCCACGGAATACAAGACTTCGATGAACATCAAGACGCCCAGCATTGAGCAGAAGGTGGGTAACTTGAGTGGCGGTAACCAGCAGAAAGTCTCGTTGGCGAAGTGGCTGTTTGTCCGGCCGAATATCCTGATCCTGGATGAACCGACCCGCGGCATCGATGTTGGCGCGAAATATGAAATCTACACCATTATGAACCGCCTGATCGATCAGGGGATGAGCATTATCATGATTTCATCTGAGCTGCCTGAGGTTTTGGGGATGAGCGATCGGGTTTATATTGTCTCTGCCGGACGGATCACCGGTGAGCTGCAGATTGAAGAAGCCACGCAAGAGAAAATCATGCACCTGGCAACCAACTAAGGAGGCCTTCCATGTCTTTCATTGATGATTTGAAGAAGATTTTAAAGCAAAATATCCGTGAATATGGCATGTACATTGCCTTATTCGCGATTATGGTGATTTTCTCGTTCACCACCGATGG
>CAZAGA010000234.1:0-3629 GCA_964484335.1 uncultured Anaerolineaceae bacterium | reverse complement strand
TTCGTTCGCAGCGCGATCAGCGGCCGGAATAAGAAGCAGGCTTACAATTTCGAAGTCCTGCCGATGAACATGTTCATCTTGCAGCTCATCTTCATCTCGTTGATTATCATTGGGGTCACCTGGGTCTTGGCCGGCTATAATGGCCTGTCGTGGACCTTTGTGATCGTCATCCTGGTGGTGGGCATCTATCATTTCATTACCACGCAGACGGTGCTCGGTCGCCACATCTACGCCATTGGCGGCAATCCCGAGGCTGCCCAGCTCAGCGGAATCAATGTCTCACGGTTGACCTTCATCGTGTTTGGTTCAATGGGCTTGCTCTCAGCGCTTTCTGGGATCTTATTCTCCTCCCGCTTGCAATCAGCCACCACCACGGCTGGTCAGCTTTTTGAGTTGGATGCCATCGCTGCAGCCTATGTCGGTGGTGTCTCGGCTGCCGGCGGCGTCGGCAGCATCCTGGGTTCGCTCATCGGCGCCCTGGTGATGATCTCCCTGACTAGCGGCATGAACCTGATGGGTGTTGATGCCAACTTGCAGTACATCGTGCGCGGCGCGATCCTGGTAGCGGCAGTGATCTTCGACGTCACTACCCGCAAGGCCGGCAAGTAATCTTTTCGGTAGCTCAAAACTACCGCCGGGCTGGGCTGATCCCCTGCCTGGCGGTTTGATTTCATAAATCAAATCGGCTTTTTCTGACAGGAGTAGATGGTATATTATGGTCACCCAGTTACATCCCTACGATATGATCCAGCCGCCCGACCTGCGCATCCTGCCACTGAAGCTCTTGGTCGAGCATGAGTACAACGATGTCCAGCGCACGGCCCCGCTGGCCCACCGCCTGGAGGCGGAAGGCGTGCTTAAAAACCCGCCGATTGTCGCCCCGATCGGTGATGGCGACCCGCGCTATGTGGTCCTGGATGGCGCCAACCGCACGACTGCCCTCACCAGCTTGAATTACCCCCACATCCTGGCGCAGGTGGTCCGTTATGAAGAGCCGGTCGTCACCCTGACCACCTGGCACCACCTGATCACCGGGATTGATCCCGGTGAGTTCATTCGTGACCTGGGCGCAGTGGAAGGCGTCGATCTCTTCACCCTGGATGCCTTGCACGCCCGCGCGGCCCTGGCCCGCCGCGAATGCTTGATGTACGTACTGTGCGCCGATCGGAAGGTCTACGTTGCCCGTCCAAAATTACCAGGCTTGTTCGTCCATGAGCAAAACCAACTCTTAAATGCCCTGGTCAATACATATAAAGACCGTGGTAAACTTCACCGGGCGATGACCGACAGTCTGGACGAGGCGCTTGGCTTATATTCAGACCTGGCTGGTGTGATCGTTTTTCCGAAATATGACGCCTGCGAAGTCCTGGCGCTGGCGCGCGATGGTGAGTTGCTTCCAGCCGGTTTGACCCGCCACCTGATCCAGGGACGAATTTTGCGAGTCAATTATCCGCTCAGCGAGTTGAAATCGACTGATTTGCTCGAGATTAAGAATACCCGGCTGCAGGAATGGCAGCGACGCAAGATGGCTTCGAAAGAAGTTCGCTTCTACGGGGAAATGACTTATTTGTTTGACGAATAACTATCTGGAGGATTGAAGCGTGTATAGCAAACAAATCGACTTGAAATACCGCCGGGTGCATAACTTTAACGCCGGCCCTGGAACGTTGCCGCTGTCTGTCTTGGAGCAGGCTCAACTCGAGCTGCTGGATTATCGCGGCAGCGGGATGTCTGTAATGGAAATGAGCCATCGCTCGGCTGAGTTCGAAGCTATCCTGGCCCAGGCCGAAGCCGACCTGCGGGCGCTGATTGGTTTACCCGCCTCTTACAAAGTACTCTTCCTGCAGGGTGGCGCCAGCTTGCAATTCGCCATGCTGCCGATGAACCTGCGACCGGCATCTGCTTCGGCCGATTACCTGGTCAGCGGGGTGTGGGGGCAAACCGCCGTGCGCGAAGCCAAGAAACTTGGTCCGACCCGCGTGCCAGCCAGCACCGAAAGCACGAATTTCGACCGCTTGCCTGCCTTTTCAACGGCCGATTTGGACCCCAAGGCAGCTTACCTGCATTTCACCTCCAATGAAACGATCCACGGCAATGAATGGTTCAGTGAGCCCGCGCCCCTGCCCGGCGTCCCGCTGGTCTGCGATATGTCGTCGGATTTCCTCAGCCGCCCATTCGACCCACTCAAATATGGCTTGATTTACGCTGGCGCGCAGAAAAACGCCGGCCCGGCGGGCGCCACGATTGTGATTGTGCGAGAAGACCTGCTTGAGCGTGTCCCGGCCAACCTGCCCGCGCTGCTTGATTACCGCCTGTTGGTCGAAAAGGGCTCGATGTATAACACTCCACCGACCTTCTCGATTTACATGGTCGGCCTGGTCTTCCGCTGGCTGGCGGAGCTCGGCGGACTGGCGGAGATCGAACGCCAGAATATCGCCAAAGCCGACTTGGTTTATACGGCCATCGACCAGAGCGGCGGCTTTTATCGCGGGCATCCCCGGCCGGAATGCCGCTCCCGGATGAATGTGACCTTCCGCATGGATAGCGAAGAGCTGGAGAGCCTGTTTGCTAAGGAAGCCAAAAAGAACGACCTGGTGGGTTTGAAGGGACATCGTTCCGTTGGCGGGCTGCGCGCCTCATTATACAATGCACTTCCCCTTGAGTCGGCCCAGGTCCTGGCTACCTTCATGCGCGAATTCCAGCGTACCCATGGATAAGGAACGATTTATGACAAACGATAAAATCCTGGTCTCGGATGGCCTGGCCGAAGAAGGCTTGGTGCTGCTGCGGGCGGTCGGCGAAGTGACTGCCAATCCCAAGATCAGCCCGGAAGAGTTGCTCGAAATTTTGCCCGGTTATTCTGCCCTGGTCGTGCGCTCGCGCACCAAGGTGACCCCGGCGGTCATCCAGGCCGGTAAAGCGCTGAAAGTGATCGGCCGCGCCGGCGTAGGCGTCGATAATATCCATGTCAGTGCGGCGGTGGAACGGGGGATCACTGTGGTTAATAGCCCGCTGGCTGCCACCCAGGCCGTCGCCGAGCACACCCTCGGACTGATGCTCGCCCTGGCGCGTGCCATCCCGGCTGCCGATCGCTCGATGAAGCAGGCCCAGTGGGAGAAGAGCGCCTTCATGGGCAGTGAGTTGAACGGGAAGATTCTCGGCCTGATCGGCCTGGGACGAATTGGCGGCCGCGTCGCCAGCCTGGCCCAGGCCTTCGGGATGACAGCCCTGGCGCTTGACCCTTTCCTGACTGCCGAACAGATTCGCCAATCGGGCGCCGTTCCAGCCTCCTTCCAAGAAGTTCTCGAACGTTCGGATTACCTATCCCTGCACCTGCCGCTCACCGCCGCCACCCAGGGCCTGATCGGCCAGGCCGAATTCGCTGTGATGAAAAAAGGCGCCCGCCTGGTCTGCACCGCCCGGGGTGGGGTGATCGACGAGGACGCTTTGCGGACCGCGCTAGATTCGGGCCAATTGGCCGGAGCCGCCCTGGATGTCTTCAGCGCTGAACCGCCTGGTCCGGGAAGCATTGCCGAGCACCCCAAAGTTATTGCATCCCCGCATGTCGGCGCCCAAACCAAAGAAGCCCAGCAGCGCGCCGGGATCGCCATCGCCGAAGAGGTGGTCAG
>CAZAGA010000233.1:1611-5730 GCA_964484335.1 uncultured Anaerolineaceae bacterium | reverse complement strand
AAAACGGTTCCTCGGGCGGTCGGGTGCGCCAGATCACCCCCGGTTCTTTAGGGGTCGGGCTGAAGCCATCGCGCGGCACCATAAAGGGTTCACGTTTATTGGTCGGCGGTGCAATCAGCGGCGCCGCCAGGGAAACCACCACAAAAAGAACGATTAATAGAATCCCGGTGACCGATAAAGGATTGGAAGCCACACCTTTCACCAGCCGGTAAGGCTCGGGACCAATGGTTCTCTCCAGCCAGGATACTTTCCGCTCCGCCAGGTCGTCCAGGTAACTGGCCCGCCGCGGGGTCGGAGCTTGCAGGGGTGTCTGCGCAGCAGTCGTCATAGATAAAATACCTCCGAAATCAACTCAACCGGACGCGCGGATCCAGGAAGGCGTACATTACATCGACGATCAGGTTGGCGACAATCAAGATGAAACCAGCCAACAAGGTGAACGACAGCACCGCAACCACATCCAGTTGGGCGGCAGCCTGTCCGGCTGCCTGGCCAATCCCCGGAAACTCAAACACCGTTTCGGTCAGCACCGCCCCACCCAATAGGCCAGCCACGGTCAGGCCACTCAAGGTGGCAACCGGGATCAAAGCGTTCGGCCGGGCATGCTTGCCAACCACGTCTTTTTCCTTCAATCCCTTCGAGCGCGCCGTGGTGACATATTCCTGGCGCAGCGTCTCCAGCATCGACGAACGAGTCACCCGCAGGTAAGTCGCCCACGAAATGGTCGAGAGCACAGTTACCGGCAGGATCAGGTGGCGCAGCGCGTCTACAAAGATATCCGGGCGGGCATTTAGCCAGGAGTCGATCGTTAGCAAATAGGTGTAATTGCGCCACTCTGGCGAGGCGACGACCGCACTGGCCCAGTCCGAAAGCCGCCCAGGCGGAAACCAGCGCAGCTCAGCATAGAAAATCATCAACGCCAACAAAGCAAAGATAAAGCTGGGCAAGGAATGGCCCAGGATGGCAAAAATCCGCGCCAGTTGGTCGATAAACTTATTATGGTTAACCGCCGCCTGGATGCCCAGCCAGACGCCAATCAGGATAATTGGGATTACCGTATACAGGGTAAGCTCGACCGTAGCCGGAAAACGCCGCTTGAGCATATCGATCACCGGCTGAGAGCTGCTGCGCGAATAACCAAAATCGCCGCGCAAAATACCACCATGGATATTGCCGGTAATCGGATCTTCACGCCCAACCAGCCAATGCCAGTACTGGACATAGATCGGGTCAGCCAGGCCATAGCGTTTGATGATCCCAGCCATGGTGGCCTCATTTTTGGGGATGTCGCGCACGTATAGCGCCGAGCGTTCCTCCGGGCTGAGGAACATCATCATCGCAAAGATCAGCACCGTTACCCCAAACAAGGTCAACGGCATGATCAACAAGCGGCGGATAATATAATTCGTCATGAGGGTTTCACTCCATCCGGACTCAAAACAATAATTGCTGCAATAAATCCAGGTTCGCTGGGGCCTGTAGAGAGGCGCAGGTCGCGCCTCTCTACAGGTTCAGTTAAGGGTCAACTCTTACTTCTTGCTGAGCGCGTAGTAGTACGTTCCAGCAATCGGGTTGCCGTACCAGCCTTCCACCCAGCGCTGCTGGTAGTGGCGGCCGGTGACGATAAACAGAATCAGGCCGGTCACAGCTTCGTGGTAGGCCTTGTTGAACTCGTGATAGATTGCTTCACGCTTCGCGGCATCCGGCTCGGTGACTGCCCGGTTGATCAGGTCAGCAAACTGGGCTTTCAATTCCGGCGGCAGGTTCTGGCGGTTGCCATAGGTGCCGATCGCGTAGGGCTGGACCCAGTTGTGGGTCACGTGGATATCTTCGATCCAGCCGACCGGGAAGAGTGGCAGTTTCTTAGCGCGCTGGTTGCGCAGGTAGGTCGGCCAGGGCAGACCGGTCACTTCGATGATGAAGTTCTCGTTCAAAGCGGCCAGTTCCGCCTGGAAGATCTGGGCCAGGGTCTGGCGAGCCGTGTTACCGGTGTTGTAGGCGATGGTCATCCGGAAGCCAGTGTCCCACAGCGAAATCGCGCCTGCTGGGTCGGGCGTGTAGCTGCCATCAGCATTCTGGGTCCACTTGGAAGCCTTCAAGTACTCTTCGCATTTGGCAGGGTCGTACTCATAGACTGGGGCGTCTTCCTGGTAACCGTCCATTCCAGGGAACATCACGCCATGCGAGCGGATTGCTTCGCCCAACAGGACATCATTCAGATAGGTGTCGTAATTGAAGCAGTAAGCAAAGCCCAGGCGGACGTTCGGGTCGCTGAAGAAGTTCGGCGGGATGCCATTGCCATCCAGCATACCGGAGCCCATGAAGTTGTTGCCGCCGGAGGTGTCCAGGTTGAAGGTGAAGAAGAAGTCGGTGCGGCTGGCGGTCGGGTAACCGGTGATCATTTCCAGCGGAGCGGCCGGATCTTCGCCGTAGGCTTCGCAGTTATTGTCTTCCAACTGGCACTTCTGACTGGTCAGGGTATCCATCTGCGGCCAGTCGGCCACCGAACCAACAGCAGCAAAGTCAGCATCGCCGGCCTGCAGCATGGCAAAGCGGGTCGAGAACTCTTCCACGTTCTTCTCGATCACTTTCTTCAATGCAGGAGCGCCGCTCGGGCCACCTTCCCACATTGGCTCGGTGCGCCAGTAGTTCTCGTTGGCGACCAGCACCAGCTCTTCACCTTTGGTCCAGTGATCGAGCATGTACGGGCCAGTGCCCATCGCGCTGGAGCCAATCGGGGTCTCGTTGATCTGTTCAGAGGTCTTGCCGTAGAAGTTCTGCCAGGTGGCGCAGTCGCCATCCCAGCCACCATTGGCGCCCACCCAGGCCTTGGACATAATGCCGCCCCAGCCATTGGCCAGGGTCGGGACGAACGGCGCCCACGGCTGGGCCAGGTTGAAGGTGACGGTGCCGGCCGCGGCATCGGCCACGATCGTGCTCTTGACCTTTTCGCAGGTGGCAACCAGGACTTCGGCCGGGACCTTGATCAGGTTCTCGGGATCGTCGTTGAGGGTTTCGACCTCCGGGCCAGCCAGGGTCGGGGTGATCAGGTCGGTGACATCATAGACACCCGCGCCGAGCAGGGGCTCGGTCAACAGCCACTGCGGCGAGAAGGTGCCGCCCTGCAGCAGGCCGCGCTGGAAGGTGAAGGCTACATCTTCAACCGTCATATCGCTACCGTCGTGGAACTTGACGCCCGGGCGGATCTTGAAGGTGTAGGTCTTACCATCGGCCGAAATGCCGCCGTTCTCAACGCTCGGGACCTCGAGGGCCAACTGCGGGATGAACTCGGTCGCCTGTTCCTTGTCATAGTAGATCAAGGTGTCGTAGATGTTCTGGATCACCTGGATGCCGGCGCTTTCGTAATCGAGCGCCGGGTCAAGGGTCTCGGCCTCTCCAAAGCTGGCATTGACAAAGGTAGCCGGGTCGGCGGATTTGAACTCAACCGGTGCAGCCTCGGGTTCTTTGGCCTCCACCGGTACTTCCACCACCACCGTCTCGACAACTTTCTGGCCCTCTTTTTCCACCACGACCGTCTCAATCACGGTCTGCGGGGTGGGTGTGGCGCAGGCGCTCAGGATCATGGAGGCCATGATCAACACAGATAGTACAACGAAAATTTTGTTACGCATGTTTCTTCTCCTCTAGAAAAGAATGGGGTAGGTTTTTACACACTTGGGTCGGATACTTTCGGATGAGAATTTTTTCAGGCGCCACCTCCTTTTTCCTAAACCATATGGCAGGCCACCCAATGTTCCGGCGCAACTTCGCGCCAGGCGGGGGTCTGTTCCGCACAGATTTTATCCGCCAGCGGGCAGCGCGTCCGGAACCGGCAACCCGAGGGTGGGTTGACCGGGCTTGGCACGTCGCCTTCCAGGATGACACGCTGGCGTTTCTCCTCGACCAGCGGGTCGGGCACCGGCACCGCCGAGAGCAAGGCCTGGGTATAAGGATGAAGCGGCTTGTGGTATAACTCGTCGCGCGTAGCCAGCTCGACCATCCTACCCAGGTACATCACGCCCACCCGGTTGCTGATATGGCGAACCATCGAAAGGTCGTGGGCAATGAATAAATAGGTAATGCCCAGCTTTTCCTGGAGCTCCTCCAGCAGGTTGATCA
>CAZAGA010000233.1:0-1511 GCA_964484335.1 uncultured Anaerolineaceae bacterium | reverse complement strand
ATGAATAAATAGGTAATGCCCAGCTTTTCCTGGAGCTCCTCCAGCAGGTTGATCACCTGGGCCTGGATCGAGACATCCAGGGCCGAAATGGGCTCGTCACAAACAATAAAATCCGGGTTGAGCGCCAGGGCGCGCGCCACGCCAATCCGCTGGCGCTGGCCGCCGGAGAATTCGTGCGGGTAGCGCGAAGCAAAACCTGGGTTCAAACGCACCAGGTCGAGCAGCTCATCCACCCGGCGGTCGATTTCTTTGCCGCGCATGATGTTGTGCACCAGCAACGGCTCGCCAACAATCTCGCGGATCGTCATGCGCGGGTTAAGGCTGGCATACGGATCCTGGAAGATCATTTGCATCTTCTGGCGCATCTGGCGCATTTCTTCGCTTTTTAGCTTCGCCAGGTTGGTATCTTTGTAATAGACATTACCAGAAGTCGGCCGGTAAAGCTGCAGGATGGTGCGCCCGGCGGTTGACTTTCCGCAGCCCGATTCACCTACCAGGCCGAAGGTTTCGCCCTGGTAAATTTCGAAACTAATCCCATCCACCGCATGCACCACGCCGACCTGGCGCTGGAAAACGCCGGCCATAATCGGAAAATGCTTGACCAGCTCATCAACTTTTAGAAGGGAAATTTTTTCGTAATCAGACATAGCGCGGCCGGCCTTCCTGAACATTCCACCAGCATGCCAGGCGATGGCCCGGCAAAATCTCAACCAGGGGAGGATTTTCCACACAGCGCTCAAACACATACGGGCAGCGCGGAGCAAACGGGCATCCGACCGGCTTTTCCAAAAGCAGCGGCGGCAAGCCCGGGATGTCGCTCAGGCGTTGGCGTTCCTGGCTGTCCAGGCGAGGCAGGCTGTTCAGCAATCCCAGGGTGTAGGGATGGTTGGCATTAGCGTATAACTCTTTGACCAGAGCTTCTTCGATGATGTAACCGGCGTACATCACGATCACACGGTGCGCCAGCCCGGCGACAATCCCCAGATCGTGGGTGATCCAGATTACCGACATGCCCAGCTCATCGCGCAAGCGTTTGACCAGCTCAACAATCTGGGCCTGGATGGTGACATCCAGGGCGGTGGTTGGCTCATCGGCAATCAATATTTGGGGGTTGCAAGCCAGCGCCATGGCGATCATCACGCGCTGGCGCATGCCACCGGAGAACTGGTGCGGATACTGGCCGAGGCGTTTTTCAGCCTCTGGGATGCCTACCAGGCGGAGCAGCTCAATCACCCGCTCTTCGGCATCCTTCTTATTCATCCGCATATGCAGCATCAGTGGCTCGGCCACCTGCTTGCCGATAGTCAGCACTGGGTTCAGCGAGGTCATCGGGTCTTGAAAGACCATCCCGATCTGCGAACCGCGCACATCACGGATCTCATCCGGCTTCATTTTGACAAGGTCGCTGTCGTGAAACAGCGCTTTGCCATTGACAATTTCACCAGGCGGCATGGGAATTAACTGCAGCAAGGAGAGCATGGTTACGCTTTTCCCGCAACCACTTTCACCAA
>CAZAGA010000232.1:0-5737 GCA_964484335.1 uncultured Anaerolineaceae bacterium | reverse complement strand
AAAGTTTATATTGATAGTAAGGGGAATTGAACAGGCTCCAGTGGACTTCAACGACAATCTCGATCGCTCGAAATTTTCGCAGGACAATTTCGTTTTCGTAATTTATCGTAAAACCCGGCTGTTCTTCCACCCGGGCGATCTGGAAACCTTGCTGTTGGAGAATGCTGATCGCTGGAGTGGTCTTACTTCGATCAACCAACAGGTCCAGGTCAACCATTGGTCGCAGGGCAAGATTGGGATAGATTTGAGTTCCTAAAGCGGATCCTTTGAGTAGGATCAATTTTTGTCCAAGTTTTCCAAAGGCCCTCAGGATTTGTTCCAGCTCTTGAAATAAGAGCGCATTCTTGGTCGCCGAGTCGAGATATAACTTATGTAATCGTTCGCTGACTTGTGGTGGCAGCCAGGCCTGGTCATAAACCAGGTAATAGATCAACGGCGCCAAATCATTTTCCAGGGTGAACGTTAAAAATTCGGACCAATTGAAGTCTGGCAGAGAGGCGATCTGCTCTGCCTCTAGCAGGGCTTCCGGTTGCCAACGGCTACGTAAGCAGGCTTGAATCAAGTCAAGGGTTGGGGTCGAGATGAGAACAGGGTTTTCCAAATTTTGCATGTTGCTATTATATTCGGATCAGGCCCTCCAAAGCAGTAATAAATTCTGGCAAGGCATCTCGGTTGCTCGAGTAGCAGAGCTGGAATATTGGTATTCGCGAGGCGAGCGATAAATAGCTAGCAGCCAGCTGTTGAGTCCGTTCTGGGTTATGCTGTTCAAAGGCGTAGGCATGCGGTAAGAGGCGGGTGAAGGCTGTTTCAAGTGGTAGACGGGTTACCTGGATGGGCCGTTGGAAGTTCCAGGTCTCCATCCGCTCAAGCAGATAGATCCCAACCAGGGGGAGTTTTTCTTGAAAGCGGTAGGGATCTATATTTTTCTGAGCCTGGCCAGTGAACAAGGAATTCTCGATCGAGCTCAGCATGTCTGGGAAAAGTCGTACACTAAATGGAATGGGAGTACTGATGACCTCGTCACGCTCGATTTGAAATACCACAGCGTCATCTGCCCAGATAGGAAAGCCGCGCGAATGGAGTGCATAAGCGGTGCTGGATTTCCCGGTTCCAGTAAACGCGGCAAAGGCTAGCACCCCGCCTGGCGATTGGATGGCGCTGGCGTGAATGACCTCAAAGCCGCGCGTGGTGAGAACCAGGGGGAGAATATGCTCCAGGTAAATTTCATTAAGGGAATCATGCCCTGCCGAAGGCAGGGCATGAACGGTTACATAAGGGGAGTTATTATCAAAATCAAATCGAGCGATTTGATCCCAGTAGATCCAGTGGTTACAGCCCTTCGAATGACTCCAGGCGTATGGTCTACCTGTTTGATCCAACCAAGGATCAACTTCAGGAGAGCTTAGCTCACCTTCCGGATGAATCCCTGAGGAGGCATGCTGGATCCGTAGTTTTGGAACAACCTGGTCTAACAATGCACCGATTAATCATCAGGCAGTTGAAACAATCCCTTATTTAGCTACCTGAATAGGGAATTGAAAATGTTGTTAACCGGTAGGTTTTTGCTTTCTCGGTTCGCCGGGATCGCCTGCCGGGGCGCTAAGTTTGCCACCGCCTTGGTGGACGATTTCACTTACTTTACCGATATAAGTAAGCCGGGCAGGGCGCCAGGTTTTCTTGGTTTGGGTGGTCTCTAGGTTGGCGTTCATGAATAATCACCTCCAGTATAGTTTAACGAAATTGACGTTGAAGCCATGACTCAAAATTGATTAATTCCCAGGCCTGGAACGCAATCCGGTAATCTGGGTTGCTTAAGATAGCAAAAAATATTCGACGGTCATCGAATAAAGAAATTATACCAAGTTTCTCTAAATATTGCAATCCACCATACCGATTAAAGGCCGCGTTCCCACCCGCAATTAAGTTTGAAAAATAAAAATTGCTGGCCATTACTTTCTTTTGTTTTTCGAAGCCGAGATCGGGGAAGCGGCGAGCAATTGTTTTACGAACGATGCTTTTTTCGCGCCCATTGACAATTAAAAGGCTGGGGGGGACACGGCATAAAAATTCGATTAGTTCTGCGTCCCAAAAAGGATAGCCGTAGATCAAGCCCAACCGTCGTCCTATCTGGCTGTTTTCTTCCTGCTCCATGGAAGTGGCTGGCTTGTAAAAGGCTGCTGAGATTGCTGTAGTATTGTAAAATCCATAAGGTTTTTCAGGTTCAGGTTTGTCGAGTTCTTGTTCGATAGCCGCTTGCAGTTTTCTGACCAGGTTTGCGCGCAAGTCGGGCTCTGGCGCTGCCCAGTCTGGAAGTAAATTCAACTTGATCTTCATCTGCCGCTCGCGCTGAAATTTCCGTGCCGCTCCCGGTGCAATCCGCTTGAGTGACTGGCGAGCAAAAAGCCCAAGTAAGGGCCGTAAACCGGAATCCCACAGCGAAAATTTGAACATCGCCCGGCGCGGCAAGTTATAAGACTTCATTAGACTGCGGGCAAATTGAGCCGCCTGGACCAGTTTGAACTCGCGCATCAAATCAGACATATAGGCGGTATTGACTGTCATCCAATCATCACCGCCTGCGCCGGTTAGGATGATCTCGCAGCCACGCTGCCTACCTAGGACAGCCAGGGTATGGTAAATCGCCAACCAGGGATTTTGAGCTGGTGTATCCAGCTCGGTTGATAGGCGCAAGGTCGAATCGATCAAGCCCGCCGGGCCGGCAGCTTCCTCGAACGGCAGGATCACTTGATCCAGCTCGAGTTGGGCAGCAACACTACGCTGGCGACTCTCTTCGTTGCTTTCTGGGTCTGGGAAGGCGATCGAGAGCGCCAGCGGAAGCTTCCCTTTCCCCTGCCTGGCCAGGTCGGTTGCAACCGCGGCGATGCTGACCGAATCAAGACCGCCGCTCAGAAACAGGCCGGATTTACCCAAAGTGGTAAATCTTTGTACAGCTTGTTCAAACAGATGGTCAAAGGTATCGAAATCCGCTTCCTTCATCCGATCATCGGGCGTCCCGGGTGGCGCAGCTTCCCAATACTTATCAGTATGGATTTGTGCCGATCGAATTTGGACAAAGTGGCTGGCGGGTACACGATAAATGCCTTCAAAATAGGTTTCCAGCGGATCGAGGTAAATGTTCCCCAGGGTTAATGCAATTGCTTCACGGTTTGGATTTCTTGCCAGACCCAGGCCGTCCAATAAGGTCCGGATGGAAGGCGAAAACGCAGCCTCATGGTTGGAATTAGAAAAGAATAAGGAGATGCGTCCCAATCGGTCGCGTGCTCCAATTAATAACTCGCTGGCTGAATCCCAGATCAGGATTGAGCAGCGCCCCCGGACCTGGCGGGAAAAATCCAGCTTCCATTTGCGATAGGCCAGGCGGACCAGCTCCACATCATTCCACTCAGCTTCCAGGTCATCGGAAAAAGTCCTGCGGAGCTCAGTTTGATTGTGAAGTTCACCCTCGAGCAGACAGAAGCACTCTCCGGAATCGGAGAATTGGATCCGATCACGGCCAGGGTCATAAAACAGCGTCACTTTTTGAGTGGCGCGTTTTGCTCTTGCCGTGTATGCAACCGTACCCTCCGGCAGTCGCCGGGTGATCACCTCTAAATTACAATCTTCTGCATGCTGGACCAACAGCCAGGAATAGTCTGGCCGGTCAACCGATGAGGTTGGGTAGCTTTGAATCAATGGATCAGCCAACTTCTAATTTGCTCCAATGTTTTAATCATCTTCTTGCAGGATTTAATCATAACTCATGAATGCTGATTTTTGGAAAAAACAGATAAATCCAATGGGATATTGCAGATTGGTGGCAATCGTAGCTCATTTAGGTATAATTGGTCAAAACTTTAGGGTTTAATCTCAGGAGGTACTATTCCATGATCGTCACTACCAAAGAACTGTTCAAAATGGCCTATGGCAATTATGCGATCGGCGCATACAATATCAATAATATGGAGCAGACCCTGGGTTTGTTCCAGGGCAATTTACAATCTCAGGCGCCGTTTATTATCCAGCTTTCCAAAGGGGCTCGGAAATATGCTAACCCGGCCATGCTGGAAGCAATGATGCGCGCGGCGGAGCAAATATTCCCCGAGACGATTTTTGCTGTTCACCTTGACCATGGCGATGAAGAAACCTGCTATGCCTGTATCGATTCGGGTTTCTATTCTTCGGTCATGATTGATGCCTCGCACGAGCCGTTTGAGAAGAATGTTGAAATCACTCGCCGTGTGGTGGAACGCGCCCATGCTAAGGGATTAAGCGTTGAGTCAGAGCTGGGTATGCTGGGCGGCGTCGAAGAAGACATCAAAGTCGATGAAAAGCATGCCATGTTGACTGATCCCGAAGACGCGGTGCGTTTCGTCGAACAAACCGGTTGCGACAGCCTGGCCGTAGCGATTGGCACCAGCCACGGGGCTTACAAATTTATGGGGTCGCAGGGTTTGCATTTTGAGCGCCTGGCGGAAATTCAACGTGCCCTGCCCGGTTTCCCGCTCGTCATGCATGGCTCTTCCTCAGTTCCGAAAGAAGAGGTTGAGCGCATCAACGCCGCCGGTGGAAAATTAGACCCGTCAGCCAAAGGGGTCGATGAAAATGAGTTTGCCCGGGCTGCCAGGTTGGGCGTAACCAAAGTCAACATTGATACTGATGGCCGCCTGGTTTGGACGCGCGTCCATCGCGAGTTCTTCCGCGATAAGCCCGAAAAGTTTGATTTCCGCGATCCAGGTAAAGTGTACGTGAGCGAATACGCCAACTTTATTGCACATAAAAACGGAAAACTGGGCAGCGCTGGTCAGCTCCCGCTTGTTCGTGCCAGTTTGGCCAAATAATGGATCAAAAGCTTCAGGCCGCCCAAAAAGCGCTCGATTTGGTGGAGAGCGGAATGGTATTGGGGTTGGGCACTGGCTCAACCACCACCTATTTCATTGACCTGCTTGGAAAAAAGTTTCAAGCAGGCGGCCTGAAGGAAATTCGCGGGGTTCCCACCTCCCGGCTGACTGCTGAAAGGGCGGCTGGGTGGGGGATCCCGTTGATCAGCCTGGCTGAACATGACACCCTCGACCTGGCTGTCGATGGAGCGGATGAAGTCGATCCTAAGCTGGATTTGATCAAAGGCCTCGGTAAAGCTTTACTGCGCGAGAAGTTAATCGAAATTCATGCCCGGCAGTTTGTGGTCATTGTGGACGAATCTAAGCTGGTCGCCCGCCTGGGGACGCGCGATGCGCTGCCGGTGGAAATCCTGCCGTTTGAATGGCAAGCCAGTATACGCTGGTTGAATAGCCTTGGCTGCCGGGCTGAGCTGTGGTGCAAGCCGGATGGTGAACCGTTCATCACCGATAATGGCAACTACATTGCCCGCTGTTGGTTTGTTGACCCTGACCAACCCAGCCAGTTGGTGGGGATCCAGAACCCAGTTGAGCTGGCTCAACGATTAGCGGACCGGCCTGGGATCATTGAGCATGGGTTATTCCTGGGCATGGCAGATCAGGTGATCGTTGCCGGAGAGCTGGGGATCACCGTCTTGGAGCGAAACCGATGAAAGCAAAAATAGCTCCCTCCATCCTGTCTGCAGACTTTGCTCGCTTGGGTGAGCAGGTGCAGGAGGCGATCGCCAGCGGGGCGGATTGGATCCATGTCGATGTCATGGATGGGCATTTTGTGCCCAACCTGACCATTGGCCCGTTGGTGGTCGAAGCCCTCAAACCGATCTGTCGCAGCTCGGGCACCC
>CAZAGA010000231.1:3686-5785 GCA_964484335.1 uncultured Anaerolineaceae bacterium | reverse complement strand
TAATTCGTAAGCGCCATGGCCGGTCACGGCCTCAATCCGCCGGATGCCAGCCGCAGCGCTGCCCTCACTGGTGATCAGGAAAACGCCAATATCGCCGGTTTCATCGACATGAGTACCGCCGCATAACTCGTAGGAGAATGGGTTTTCATCTCCAATGGTGATTGTGCGTACGGTCTCGCCATATTTCTCGCCAAACAGAGCCATTGCGCCTTCACTCATTGCCTGCTGGAGTGGTTTATGGGTGATGTTCAGCGCATAACCGCCCAGGATCGCCTGGTTGACGCCGGCTTCAATCCTTTCGAGCTCGTCTGGGGTGACTGGCTGGGCGTGGGTGAAGTCGAAGCGCAGGCGGTCTGGGGCAACCAGCGAGCCAGCCTGGCGGGCGTGATCGCCCAACACAGTATGCAGCTCAGCGTGGAGAAGATGGGTGGCGGTGTGGTTGCGCATGATCGCCCGGCGGCGAGCAACATCGACCTGGGCCAGAGTTTGGTCGCCGACCCTGGGATGGCCAGAGACCACCTCGCCGAGATGGACGATTACACCTGCCGCTGGTTTGCGCATATCGGTAATCCGGATCTCCCAGCTTGAGCCGGTACTGCTGGAACGGATAACACCGGAATCGGAGACCTGTCCACCGGATTCAACATAAAAACCGGTCTTTGGCAGGAGTACGGCGACTGCCTGTCCGGGTACGGCGCTTTCGATGGTTTCGCCATCAGCGATCATCGCCAGCAATGGGGCCTCTACCTCCAGCCACTGGTACGGATTGTAGGCTACTCCCTCAGCGCTGATCAAGCCATCCGCTTGAAGGTTGGCGAGCAGATCGCGGTAGAAGTCGGCGTCTTCGCCACCCAGCGGCCCGAAGGCTTCGCCAGCCCCGGAAGCCAGGCGATGTTCTTCCATTGCTTTCCGAAAACCAGCCTCATCGACCTCAAAACCTTGCTCACGCGCAATATCGCGAGTCAGTTCGAGTGGCAGGCCGGAGGTTGCATACAGCTCAAAAGCCTGTTCTCCGGGGAGCAGTTTCTGCTCGCCAGGCAAGCGGGCCAGTAGGTTCTCCAGCTTGGCCAGGCCGCTCTGTACAGTGCGCTGAAAGCGCTGCTCCTCGCGGGTCAAGTTATCCAGGATTGTCTTTTGATGCCGGACCAGCTCAGGATAAAAATCTCCGTAGGTTTCAATGATCTTTTCGGCTACTTTGGCCATGAATGGTTCATCCAGGCCGATTTTGCTACCGAAGCGAGCTGCTCGGCGGATGATCA
This sequence comes from uncultured Anaerolineaceae bacterium, assembly GCA_964484335.1. Classification (GTDB taxonomy): domain Bacteria; phylum Chloroflexota; class Anaerolineae; order Anaerolineales; family UBA4823; genus CAZAGA01. The sequence continues at coordinate 4,526 of CAZAGA010000231.1, read as the reverse complement.
TGCGCGCGATATAGTTCCGCCCGATGTTACCTGGCACCACGCCGTCCGCGATCAGAAAAGCTGCTGCGCGGGTGTGGTCGGCGATCACCCGGTAGGGGGTCAGGTCGACTTCGCGTTGGGCGTCGGTGTGCCCGGTCAGGCTTTGGATCATCTGCATCGCCGGCCAGAACAGGTCAGTGCGGTAGTTCTGGTCAACATCTTGCAGCACGGAGACAATCCGCTCAAAGCCCATCCCGGTGTCCACATGCTTGGCGGGCAACGGTTCCAAGGTGGTTGGGCCAGTGCGGTTATACTGGATGAAGACCAGGTTCCATAATTCAAGGAAGCGTTTACAGTCGCCGTTCACCTGGCAGACGTGACCAGGAATGTCCTGCCGGTCGCAATATTTTTGCCCGCGATCGATATGGATTTCGCTACATGGCCCGCACGGCCCGATTTCGGCCATCTCCCAGAAATTGTCTTTGCGCCCGAAATAGAGCACGTGGCTGGGTTCAAACCCGGGCTGCGCCCGCCACCATCCAGCCGCTTCTTCGTCAGTCTCGACCTGACCCTTTTCGTCCTTGAAGACGGTTGCATACAGATCTTGCTTGTTCAGTCCCCACACCTCGGTCAGGAGCTGCCAGGCCCAGGTTATGGCTTCTTTCTTGTAGTAATCGCCAAACGACCAGTTGCCGAGCATTTCGAAAAAGGTGTGGTGTGATCCATCCCGGCCGACGTCGTCCAGGTCATTATGCTTGCCGGCGACGCGCATACACTTTTGCGAATTAGCCGCGCGTACGTAGGGGCGCTTATCGGTGCCAAGGAAAACATCCTTGAATTGAACCATCCCGGCGTTGGTGA
>CAZAGA010000231.1:0-3586 GCA_964484335.1 uncultured Anaerolineaceae bacterium | reverse complement strand
CGCTTATCGGTGCCAAGGAAAACATCCTTGAATTGAACCATCCCGGCGTTGGTGAAGAGCAGAGTTTGGTCGCCGCCTGGGACGAGTGATGAAGATGGGACATAGGTGTGTCTGTGTTCGACAAAGAAATCGATAAAATCCTGACGCACCTGGTTTCCGGACCTGAAATGATCATTCATAATAAAAATTCCTTCATTTAGCTTTGCAATGTTTGGACGCCAACAAAAGCCCAAACACCACACCGAGTAACTTTTGCTGAGAAAGTGAAGCAATTATACCAATTCCACTGTATGAAGGGATGGCAAACAAGATATAATCCTTACTCGTTATCATGTCTCAATTTAATCAAACCCGTTACCTTTATTTCATTGTTTTTGTCTCTGGGATGACCACTCTGGCGATCGAGCTTTCGGCCTCGCGCTTGTTGGGCAGCGTCTTTGGCACCAGCAACCTGGTCTGGGCAGTGATCATCGGTTTGATCTTGATTTACCTGGCAGCTGGCTATTTTATTGGCGGCCGCTGGGCTGACCGTTCGCCTCATTTCACGACGATGTTCAAAATCCTGGCCTGGGGCGCCTTCAGCGCTGGCCTGGTACCGCTGCTGTCACGCCCCGTGCTGCGCCTGGCAGCCGATGCCTTTGATGCCCTGCAGGTTGGGGTGCTGGCAGGCTCCTTTACTGCTGTACTGGTGCTTTTTACTGTCCCGATAACCCTGCTGGGAATGATCTCTCCGTTTGCTATCCGCCTGGCGATCCAGGACTCGAGCCAGGCGGGTCAAATCTCGGGCCGGATTTATGCGATTTCGACGCTGGGCTCCTTTGTTGGTACCTTCTTACCGGTGCTGGTTCTTATCCCCCTGATTGGTACCACCCGCACCTTCCTCGTTTTCAGCCTGTTTCTGCTAGCAACTGCCTTGCTTGGGTTGGGGATTTTTGGGGGTTGGCGCAGGATGCTGGCATACTTGTGGATGCCAGCTGCGCTGCTCCTGCTTGGCTGGCTGGTCAGCCGCCAACCGTTTAAAACCACCAGCGGGCAGATTTATGAGGCCGAGTCGGCTTATAACTACATCCAGGTACTGGAGCAGGATGGCTACCGGCTGCTGCGCTTGAACGAAGGCCAGGGGATTCATTCAATCTGGCATCCGCGTGAGCTGAGCTACTCTGGTCCGTGGGAGCAATTTCTGGCTGGGCCATTTCTGAATGCCTCTCCTTACCGGCCCGAGGATGTCAAAAGCCTGGCGATTGTTGGGCTGGCGGCAGGCACCCTGGCGCGCCAGGCCAGCGTCGTATTTGGGCCGATTCCGATCGATGGTTTTGAAATTGATCCGGCAATCATCGAAGTTGGGCGGCGATATTTTGACATGAACGAACCCAACCTGAATGCCATTGCCCAAGATGGCCGCTGGGGTCTGGAGCATAGTTCGCGACGTTACTCGTTGGTTGCCCTGGATGCCTACCGGCCACCCTACATTCCCTGGCACCTGACCACTCGAGAATTCTTTCAGATCGTGCGCGACCGCCTGGAAGAAGAAGGTGTGATGGTGATCAATGTTGGGCGGGCGCCGGAGGACAGGCGGCTGATCGATGGCCTGGTTGGTACAATTCAGACGATATTTCCTTCGGTCTATGTGATGGATTTGCCCGGCACTTTCAACTCGATCATCTATGCTACCGCTCAGCCGACTGATATTACCAACTTATATCGCAATTACGTCGCCTTGCAGGCAGAAGGGGATATCCACCCCCTGCTTCAGCAGGCGATTGAGCGTTTGGTGGTCTATCAGCAGCCGACTCCAGACAGCACGTTGGTTTTTAGCGATGACCTGGCGCCGATTGAGTGGATCACCAACAATATGGTATTAAACTTTATCCTTTTTAGTGGTATGGAGGAACTGCAATGAGTGAAGCCACCCGTAGCCCTCAACCTGAATCCAAACCTAAAAAACCTAACCACCGAGGGTTGGGTTGGTTGGTCACACTCCTGACGCCAGTCGCTCTGACCCTGGCCGTAGTGCGGTTGATGCTGACCCCGCTTTACATCCAGCTTGAGTACCGGATGCCGGGATTTCCCCCTGATCCTTATGGGTTCACGCCGGAAGAACGTCTGAAATACGCTGACATCGCCCGCCAGTACCTGCTAAATTCGGCTGATATTTCCTTCCTGGGCGATCTGCGCTTTGAAGACGGGCAGCCGATGTATAACGAGCGCGAGTTGAAGCACATGCTGGATGTGAAAATAGTCGTCAAGGCTGCCATCAATGTCTGGCTGCTTTCCCTGGCGCTATTGTTTGGGTTATGGTTGTGGGCGTGGTATAGCGGCTGGCGTAGCACTTATCTACTCAGCCTGGGTCGCGGCGGCTGGCTGGCGGTGATCCTGCTTGGCTCGCTCCTGGTTCTAATCTTGCTCAGCTTTGGGGTGGTTTTCGTAGCCTTTCACAACATCTTTTTTGCAACCGGGACCTGGACTTTCAATTTTAGCGATACACTGATTCGCTTGTTTCCTGAACGCTTCTGGCGGGATATTTTCATCGCGGTTGGTGGACTGACCCTGCTTGGCGGCCTGGCCCTGGGCTTGCTCTTTGGGCGTAAGATGCGATAGTCTGATTAAACAATTCAAACCTGCAAAGCAGGTTTGAATTGTTACCAAACGAATGAAAATTTAACCGCACCACCAGGTCCAGACGGTGCCGCCTTTCAGGTTCTTAGTGCCGCTAGCCGAAGAGCCCCCACAGCCCCAGGCGGTATAGTTATATTTCCCCTTGATCACATTAATAGTCGATTTGCCTGGTTTAAGCTGAAAGCGATAGGTTGCTGGACCGGTCAGGCTGAGGGTCATGTATCCGCCAGTATTGTTTTGAATCGTCACACTGACCGTCTTGTCGCCGGCCTTCTGTTTGCATACCGCCAGCACCAGGGTCTGGTTGTTCTTCTTGACCTCAATTGTGCCGTTCTTAGCCGTCCCGCCACAGGCCTTGTAGCTGTATTTATATTTTCCGGGCACAATGGTCTGGGTATTCTTGCCTGGTTTGATTTTCCAGGTGTAAGTGGCTGGTCCTTTCATGGTCATGGTGAAAGTATCGCCAGTTTTATTGTTGATCACAAGTGTCAAGGTCGCTGCTGCAGCCTGGGCAGTTTCTTCGTGCTTGGCGCCCCAATCAATTGGGACTGGCGCCCATGCAGAAACCATTAATGCAGAGATAATTACTGCGATGATCAGCTTGATTTTCATTTGGTCTCCTTTTGAATTATTTGCCCTCCCCCGAGAGCGGATTATTATTAAATTTATCTTAGCAAAGAATGGTTCGAAAATCAATAAGCACTGCATAAAACTAATAAAAAAACAGCCGGGTGTGCTTCATGCCCGGCTGTTTTTGGGTTTATTTTGCTGCGCCTTGTTTGGCGACCGCCTCAGCGGCTGCTTTGACGGCTGCCTCGTCGGCCAGGTAGTAGCTTTTGATCGGTTTTAGATTCGCATCCAGCTCATATACCAATGGGATGCCGGTCGGAATGTTCAACTCAACAATTTCCTGGTCGGAAATATTGTCCAGGTATTTCACCATGGCTCGAAGGCTATTGCCGTGGGCGGC
>CAZAGA010000230.1:0-5827 GCA_964484335.1 uncultured Anaerolineaceae bacterium | reverse complement strand
GCTGCCAGCCAAAGCGACCCGCCAGGGCATTAATTTCATTCCACTGATCCGGGTTGGCTGGCGGCGCTTCAACCCCAGCAGCCATCAGCAAAACATCCCGCCACAAGGAAAGCCAGACGAACAGCAGGCCACGCAGCGCCTCTTTATTTTTTGAGCTGCCCTCTGCAAATTTGAAACGCTCCACGCGCCCAGATTGAACCAACCGGTGATGTTCGGCCAGCCAACGGGCACGCTGTTCCTGCTGTTCAGGGTGCTGGTGCAAGTAAACTGCATACCCAGGGCGTCCGTTCGAGATCGAGGCCAGCAAGCGCGCTTGATCCTCCGGCACCCCCCAACGTGCTTGTAAACCCAGGCGTATCTGCTCAAGCGGCAAAGGCCGCAGGCGAAGTACAGCACAGCGCGAGACAATCGTCGGGAGCAAAAGCTCCGCGCTCTCCGCTGTTAAGATCAACAGCACCCTGGAATTGGGCTCTTCGAGCGTTTTCAGCAGCGCGTTGGATGCATACGGATTGGCTTCCTCGAAATGGAGCAGTAAGGCAACCCGGAAGCGGGCTTCATAAGGCGCTAATGCCAGGCTGCTCTGTAATTCGCGGATCTGATCCACCTTGAGTTGAGCGCCGCGCTGTTCCGATTGGATCACCGCCAGGTCAGGGTGTTGCATCCGCTCGATCTGCAGACAGGTCCGGCATGTCAGGCATGGTTCTCCCGGCGCAACCGGCTGCGGGCAGTTCACTGCCTGGGCCAGGCGCAAGGCCAAAGTCCGCCGGCCGACCCCTTGTGGCCCAGTGATCAAATAAGCATGGTGAATATCCCCACTTCCAACGTTATTCCTGAGCAGGTTCACCGCCCATTCATGCCCTAAAATATTCCAGTTCACGCTTGCATTTTAGCCGATCCCCCTGGCTTTGACAAATAACGTTAACATTGGCAACAGGTGAGGCAATTGACAGCAGGTGAGAACGCACAGTTCCATTCTCTCGCTATGCTATAATGACCGCTGCATGATAGACTACCTCGCCAAGCTCAACGCCCAACAGCAACAAGCCGTTACAGCAGGTTTAGGACCGATCCTGGTCCTGGCCGGGCCAGGATCGGGGAAAACGCGCGTCCTGACCCAGCGAATCGCCTACCTGATCAGCCAGATGGGCGTCAGTCCGTATCACATCCTGGCTGTCACTTTCACAAACAAAGCCGCCCGGGAAATGGAGAACCGCCTCCAAGATCTGATTGGCCCCGCCACTCGTGGCCTGACCCTGGGCACCTTCCATGCCATCTGCGCCCGGATCTTGCGCCGTGAAGCCGAACACCTGCCTTTCCAATCGAATTTTGTGATTTTTGACAGTGATGATCAACTCAATGTAGTCAAACAGGCGCTCCGCGATTTGAACCTGGATGAAAAACGCAACAAACCGGCCGGAATCCATGCCGCCATTTCGAACGCCAAAAACGAGCTCATCCTGCCAGATAGTTTCAAAATAGCAAATTATCGTGATGAGACGACCAAACGAGTCTACAAACGGTACCAGGAACTCCTGCTGATCAGCAACGCGGTCGATTTTGACGACCTGCTGCTTTGGACCGCCTTTCTGTTCCAGGAAAATCAAACCGTCCGCGAGCGCTATGCCCGGCGCTACGAGCATGTCCTGGTTGATGAATTTCAAGACACCAACCTGGCGCAATATACCCTGCTGAATCACCTGGCATCCTTCCACCAGAATCTCTTTGTGGTTGGCGACGAAGACCAATCCATCTACCGTTGGCGCGGCGCGGATTACCGCAATGTATTACGATTTGAGAACGATTATCCGGAAACACAAGTGATCCTCCTTGAACAAAACTATCGTTCGACGCAATCGATCCTGGATGCAGCCATGGCGGTCATCGATCGCAACCCCAATCGCACCCGCAAGAAACTATTCACCGAGCGAGGCGCTGGCGAGAAAATCACTCTCCATGAGGCTTACGATGACCGGGTCGAGGCAGCATTCATCACGGAAACCATCGCCAGCCTGGTTACTCGCCAGCACGCCGCGCCGGGCGATTTTGCAATCATGTATCGCACCAATGCCCAGTCACGTTTGCTGGAAGAAGCGTTTTTAGCAGCCGGTTTGCCCTATAAACTGGTCGGGGCGCAGCGGTTCTATGGTAGGCGGGAGGTCAAGGACCTGATTGCGTACCTGCGCCTGGTGCATAATCCGGATGATGAAATCAGCCTGACCCGGGTAATTAACGTCCCGGCGCGGGGCATCGGCGAAAAAACCTACCTGGTGCTGCGCACACTGGCGCAAAACAACGCCCAATCGGCCGGCGCAGCCCTGCTCAGAATGACCAACGACCCGAACTTGACGCTGAGAGAGACTTTCCCAGGCCGGGGCGCAGCCGCCCTGGTCAAATTTGGCGAGCAACTGGCAAACTGGGTAAAGCTAAAAAATGAATTAACCCCTTTAGCGTTAATGGATAAGGTCCTGGAAGGTGTGGATTACCACGCCTATATTGATGATGGCACAGAAGAAGGCCAAGATCGCTGGGATAACGTGATGGAACTTCGCCGGCTGGCTGCAGAGTTTGAACAGAAGGATCTGACTGCCTTCCTGGAACAGGTTGCCCTGGTTTCCGATCAAGATACCCTTGAAACGAATGCCAGCGTTCCTACCCTGCTCACCTTGCATGCAGCCAAGGGCCTCGAATTTCCGGTGGTGTTCATTGTTGGCCTGAATGATGGCACCCTGCCGCACAGCCGCTCGTTTGACGATCCGGAGGAAATGCTGGAAGAGCGCCGGTTATTATATGTCGGGATTACCCGCGCCAAAGAGCGGTTATACCTGGTATTTGCCCAAAACCGCAGTTCCTATGGCTATGCTGAACCGGTTGACCCTTCCCGGTTTCTAAATGACATTCCTGAAGACCTGGTCAATTCCAGCCAGCCATTCCGCGCCAGGCGGGTTGAGCGTTACCTGCCTGCTCGCCCAGAACGCTGGGAGGTCTCCCGGGAGCAGCAGGCTGCTCCCGGCCCTAATAATCACCCGCAGACCCCAGCTAGAAACATTCCGCCCAAAACGCCCGCTCCCCAGGTGGCACGCTACCGCCCGGGAATGCGCGTTCAGCATGCCACATTGGGCGAGGGCATGGTCCTGAAGAGCCAGCTGCAAGATGACGATGAGATTGTGGATATATTTTTTGCGGGCCTTGGCCTGAAACGGTTAATGGCCTCGATGGCTCGCCTGGAAATCAAACAAGACTCTCATTGATCGCATAGCGACCGATCTGTGACACAAAACGCTCCGCCGCGCTTATAATCCGCTTAATCATGCCCGTTTTGAAACCATCTTCTGTCGAATATATCAGCCGCCGCAGCGATGAAACGCGCCGTTTCGGCATGCGCCTGGGCGCCATGTTGCAAACCGGCGATGTCATTTGCCTGGTCGGTGATTTAGGGGCGGGTAAAACCACCCTGGTTCAGGGGATGACCGCCGGTTGGGGCTCTCTCGACCTTGCTTCGAGCCCGACCTTTGTGCTGGTCAATGTCTATCGCCGGCCAGATAACGGCAAGCTGTATCATCTAGATGCCTACCGGCTGTCCGGCGCGGCAGAAGCAGAAGACCTGGATCTGAATGCAATGCTGGAAAGCGGCCCACTGGTCATCGAGTGGGCTGATCGAATTGAAGCCGCCCTTCCCGCCGAGCGGTTGTGGATCACTCTGGAATGGGTGAGTGACAACCAGCGCGATTTTGTCTTGACCGCCCAGGGCCAACGCTACCAGGCGCTGCTGCACACGCTCCGCCAGCAGACCTACGGAGTACCATGACACCGATCACCCACCGACTCAGCCCAGGAAAGCAGACCACGGGACCCCGCGCTCCATCCAACAGCAGTCTGTTGGCTATTGACACATCCACGCGCACCGTTGGGCTGGCTATCTATAACGGTCACCAGGTAAGCGGTGAGATTGCCTGGACCAGCCTGGATTACCATACCGTGGAACTGGCGCCAGCGGTGGCTGACTTGTTGACAAAGACCAGGTTGAAACCCGCCGAGCTGGGCGCCCTGGCAGTTGCTTTGGGCCCTGGCTCATTTACCGGGCTACGAATTGGCCTGGCGCTGGCCAAAGGCTTAGCGCTGGCGCAGGAAATCCCTTTGATCGGTATCCCGACCCTGGATATCCTGGCCGCCGGGCAGCCCATCTTACCCATGCCCCTGGCAGCCGTCTTGCAGGCTGGGCGCGGGCGGCTGGCAGTTGGCTGGTACCAGGCGATCGATCAGGAATGGAAGCCCGCCTCCCAGGTCGAAATTCTCACCCCTCAGGAACTATCCGAGCGAATCCAATCACCAACCTGGGTATGTGGTGAATTCACAGAGGAAGAACGCCGCCTGCTTAACCGGAAAAGAAAAAATGTCCTGCTGGCCTCGCCTGCACTGAGCTTGCGCCGGCCCGCTTTCCTGGCAGAATTAGCCTGGAAACGCTGGCAGGCCGGCCAGGTCGATGACCCGGCCTCTTTAGCGCCAATTTATCTGCATTATAACGATCCCATACCGGGCTAGAAATCAGAGTATCAGGCATGCAAGCGGCAAGCCAAGTTGGCGATCATCCAGATGGGATCAATCCAACCCGCTCCGATCTCAAATCGGAGCCAGGAATTACCATCCGGCGCATGCACCAGGCGGACCTGGAACAAGTCCAGGAAATTGACCGGCTCTCATTCAGCCTCCCTTGGCCCGCCAAGGCTTACGCCTATGAATTGAACGGGAATCCCAATTCGGTGCAATGGGTTGCCGAATGGCATGCCGAATCACTGGACCAACCTGCCCAGTTGGTCGGCCTGATCGTCGTCTGGATGATCCTGGATGAAGCGCATATCGCTACGATTGCTGTACGGCCAGAATTCCGAGCGCGCGGCATCGCCCAACAACTGCTTGCTGCGGCTCTACCAGAAGCAACCAGACGCGGAGCTACTCAAGCCACGCTCGAAGTCCGCGAAAGCAATCTGGCAGCACGAAAGCTATATCACCGGTTCGGCTTCGAAGTAGTCGGGGAACGGCCACGTTATTACAAAGATAATAATGAAAATGCCTTGATCATGACTCTGCCTGATCTCGGAAAGGAATATCTTTCCTGGCTTGAAAACCAGGGCTGGAAGAAAGATCCTAATCCAACTCGGGAGGCGCTATGAACTCCGACCCCACAGGCTTCAACCCAAAAGCAAGCTCTAGCGGAGAAGTTTTAAAGCTGGTAGCCCAGGAAGTTTCTAATTGCACCCGCTGCAACCTGCACTTTTCACGAAAGCTGGCAGTGCCCGGAGAGGGACCCGCCAATGCAGCAATAATGTTCATCGGCGAGGGTCCCGGTTTTCATGAAAACGAACAAGGCCGGCCTTTTGTGGGCTCGGCAGGGAAATTTCTGGAAGAATTGCTGGCCAGCATCAAGCTAAAAAGGACCGATGTCTTTATCGGAAATGTGGTGAAATGCCGGCCGCCTGGCAACCGCGACCCACTGCCAGATGAGCTACTCGCCTGCCGGGAATATCTTGAGCGCCAGATCCAGGCAATCAATCCGAAAGTGATCGTCACCCTGGGACGCTACTCAATGGCCCATTTTCTGCCGAACGCCAAGATCAGTGAAATCCATGGACAGGCCACTATAGTCAAAGGCCGCCTGATCGTTGCCATGTATCACCCGGCAGCCGCGCTACACCAAAAATCTCTCAAATCAACCATTGAAGAAGACTTTAAGCGCTTGCCCGAACTAATGGCAAAACAACGCGAACTGAAAGAAAGCCAGCCGGCCGAAATTGCTGAACCCAAGCCGGCCTATGAACAACCTGAGCTGTTT
>CAZAGA010000229.1:0-5836 GCA_964484335.1 uncultured Anaerolineaceae bacterium | reverse complement strand
ATCAATTCGCGCTGTCCACGTCCAATCGGGATCATCGCATCAATGGCTTTGATACCGGTCTGGACCGGGGTATCGACATCCTGGCGGGCAACGACGCCAGGAGCAATTCGCTCGATCGGGCGAAAACGACTGAATTTGATTGGGCCTTTGCCATCCACCGGCTGACCGAGCGGATTGACCACCCGACCGAGCAGTCCATCACCGACTGGAACCGAAGCGATCCGCCCGGTGGAGCGGACCGCCATGTCTTCTTCAATCTCGGAATATTCGCCTAAAATAATCACGCCAACGTTATTCTGTTCCAGGTTGAAGGCGATACCAAGCTGTCCATTGGCAAACTGGACCATCTCCTGTGAACGAATATCGGATAAGCCGCTGACGCGGGCAATGCCATCGCCAGCCTCGACTACCTTACCAACATCCCGGACTTCTAAGGCAGGTTGAAATGTATCAATTTGCTTTTGTAATTCGGCAGTAATTTGACTGATCAGATCGGACATGTTGCCTCCGCAAGGGTTATGAAATCTTCTCTACACACCACAACCCGGATCCGTTCACTCGTTTCCGGGCACGCCTTAATAATTTCATCGATAGCCGCAACCATTGGATGACCCATGATTGTTGACGCTTTTGGATTCTGGCGTCCAAATGATACCTGAAAGATTTAATCTTGTCCAGATATTCACAAACCAGACCAAGGTTCTCTTTTTATCTTCAGAGCTGCCAGGCCAGCTCAACCGGAGAATTGGTCGGGTGGCTTACTCTTCCCACCACGTCCCAATTCCAGTGATCGCTCATAGGCCGCCCAGATGGCCCGCGAGATCGCAGTTCGAAAACCTGCTTTCTCAAGATAGTAAAGCGCTTCTGCCGAGGTACCGCCGGGCGAGGTCACCTGGTTACGCAGGCGCGCCAGGTGAACGTGTTCTTCATGGCGCTGGTAAAAATTTACAGAGCCCCGCAGGGTTTGAGAGACCAGTTGCTCGGCAATCCGGCGGGGAAAGCCGAGGTGAACCCCAGCATCCACCATCGCTTCCATAAAAAGAAAGACATAAGCCGGCCCGGTACCCGAGAGGGCGGTAGCCATATCGAGGTAATTTTCTTCTTCAACGAAAATCTCCTGGCCTAAGGCCTGGAGGATCAGGGCAGCCTGGGCGCGCTGGTCTGGCGAGGTCTCGGGAGAGGCGGTCCAAACCGTGATCCCCTCCCCGATTTGAGCCGGAGTGTTGGGCATCGACCGGACCACAATCCGGTGATTCAAGCCCTGGCTGATTTTCTCGACCGGCGCGCCCGCAACTATTGACAGCACTAGGGCATTGGGATGGATCGAGCCACATAATCCGGCCAGGACCTTATCCAGGCGCTGGGGTTTTACAGACAGGACGACTACTTCCGCTCCCTGAACCGCGGAAGAGTTATCCAAGAATACTCCCAAACCATAGCGCTGGTGCAACTGATCCAGGCGCTCCTGGCGTGGGCCGGCTGCCCGCATGGTTTCCGGGCTGGCAACTGCCTGGCGGATTAAACCTGCAATCATGGCTTCCGCCATCACTCCCGGACCGACAAAGGTAATCATTCTTCCATCGAGCAAATCAGAATCCTCCACCAATAATCAAGCGAAATATTGCAGCGCCAGGCGCAGGCGCTCTTCGATATCTTCCGCAGTGTCGCGCGGGATCGACTGAACAGCCGCCTGGGCTTCCACAACGCTGTAACCCAAGGCGGTCAGGGCATCAATTACCTGAGTATCCAGGTCGCTGATCAAGCCAAACGGTTCTAAACCTGGCGCAGCCTGGATTTTATCCTGAAGCTGGAGCAGGATCTTTTGAGCAGTCTTTTTCCCGACGCCAGGTACACGGCTGAAAACATCCGCCTGTTCATGGAAGACCGCCCGTCGAATTGCGTCCGGGGAAAAGACCGAAAGAACCGCCAGAGCAAGCTTCGGACCGATACCATCCACGCCCAGCAGCAGAGTGAAAAAATCGCGTTCTTCACGGGTTTCAAACCCATACAAGGCCAACAAATCCTGGCGTACAACCAGGTAAGTTGAGAGCGAAATGGCATCACCAGCTCGGTGACGATCGCGAGTGGGGTTGGGAACATACACCTGCAACCCCACCCCTCCCCCAACCAGGATCACCAGGCTGTCATTCAGAACTTCTTGAACTTTTCCAAGTAATGAGGCAATCATAAACCTGTTCTTTCTAAAACAAACCTGGACAAATTCAGCGAGCCGTTTTCCCAGCGGCCCCTTCCCTGGCGCTATTCCACCATCAGGTTCTTAAAACGAATGCTGTGAATGTGGCAGATAGCCACTGCCAGGGCATCTGCGACGTCATCCGGGCGAGGGATATCTGGCAAGCCCAGAATCACCTGGACCATCTGCTGCACCTGGTGTTTCTCTGCTCCACCATACCCGACGGCCGCCTGTTTCACCTGGAGCGGTGTATATTCACCAATTTCGATTCCCTGGGCAGCCAGAGCCAGTAAAGCTACCCCGCGCGCCTGGCCAACGCTAATGGCAGTCGTCACGTTGCGATGAAAAAACAACTTCTCCACCGCGCCTTGGGTGGGGCGATGGAGAAGTAAAAGTTCACTCAAACGGCGGTACAACTCGAGCAGGCGCTCGGGCATGGACAGATCCGCTGGCGTCAGGATCGCACCATAATCGACCGCAGTCAGACTACCGTCTTGATTTTCTTGAACAAACCCATAACCGGTTATCGCTGTTCCGGGGTCAATCCCGATCACCACCATATGGGATCAGGCTTCTTCCAAACGAGCAAGCACCTCATCCGAAAGAGCCAGGCTGGAATAGACGTTCTGGACATCGTCTAATTCTTCTAACGACTCAATCGCCTTGAGCACTTGCAATGATTCGTCGGGGGCTAATTCAATTTCATTGTTCGCGACATAACGCAGCTCGGCTTCTTCCGGGTGAATGTGGGACTTGATCAGGCGATCACTGATCGCTTTAAAGGCCTCCACCGGTCCCAGGATTTCTGCCGTGCCATTATCAAAAATCACATCATCTGCGCCAGCTTCGACCGCCAGCTCGAAGATGTCATCCTGGTTGCGTTTCTCCAACGGAAAGGAAAAGTAAGCAATTCGCTTGAACTGCCAGGCCACCGATCCGGCTTCTGCCATGCTGCCGCCGATCCGGTTTAAGATGTGCCGGATTTCGGCTACCGCCCGGTTACGGTTGTCGGTTACTACTGAGATCATCAGGGCGACGCCATGCTGAGCGTAGCCTTCATAATATACTTCCTCGAAAGCATTGCCTTCTTTCGATTCGCCTGTGCCGCGCTTAATGGCACGCTCGATGTTCTCTTTTGGCATATTTTGCGCTCGGGCACGGTCGATGGCGTAAGCCAGGCGGATATTGGTATCCGAGTCACCGCCGCCTTCTCGCGCAGCGATCACAATTTCACGCGCCAGGCGGGTGAAAATCTGCCCCCGCTTGGCGTCCGCGGCGCCTTTTTTGCGCCGGATAGTAGCCCAGTGTGAATGTCCAGACATGGTCGGTCTCCTGCAGGTTTACTTCTTAAGGGGATAAATATAAGCGCTTGATTATACCAAAAATTATACCATCAAGACTGCCTCGCCGATTAGCTGGCTGTGCTTGAGTGCTGCCAAAGCCTGGTTGGCCTCATTTAAAGGATACAGTTGGACATCTGGATGGATCGGGATTTCCACCGCCAGCCGCAAGAATTCCAATCCATTCTGGTAGGTGGCATTGGCAACACTGCGCAGCGTCCGCTCGCCATAAATCAGTGCGTAAGGCAAGGCGGGGATATCCGAAAGATGAATTGCGTTAATTGCCAGGGTGCCGGCTGGCCGCAACCGAGCAAGCAAGGGCGGCACCAGGTTCCCGGAAGGAGCAAACAAGATCGCCCGATCAAGCTGTACCCCTGGGTCCATATCGACCGATCCAACCCAGACAGCTCCCAAGTCAAGGGCATGCTGGCGGTGTTCGGGAGAGCGGGTGAACACGAACACCTGGCAACCCCAGTGCCTGGCGACTTGGATGGCCAGGTGGGCGCTAGCGCCAAAACCGGCTAGCCCCAACCGCTCACCCGGCTGCAGATCGGCCAGTCTCAGCGAGCGGTAACCAATGATCCCAGCACACAACAAAGGAGCGGCTTGGGCATCCGGCAGGCCCTCTGGCAGTGGCAGGAGGTAGCGTAGGTCGGCAAGCAAATACTCAGCATAGCCGCCATCGGAATGAAAACCAGTAAAGAGCGCCTGGGAGCAAAGGTTTTCCTGTCCGGCCTGGCAGAAGGCACACCGGCCGCAAGCGGTATGCAGCCAGGCCACACCCACTCGCTGGCCTAGCGCAGGCAATCGGTGATCCGCTGGCCAGGGATCTGGAAGCGAACCCATTTGCACAATCCGACCAACAACCTGGTGGCCTGGCGTGAGCGGTAGGCTGGGAGGATGGATATCCCCTTCGGCGATATGCAGGTCAGTATGACAGACGCCACAACAGGTCACCTGCAAGAGCGCCTGGCCTGGTCCGGGCTCCGGAATCGGGAGATCCACCAGCCTCAGCGGCTGCTGTTCAATCGGAAGCTGTTGGAAAATTCGGATCGCTTTCATTACCTAGCAAATCAATAGGGGCCGATGGTTCGAAACATCAGCCCCTTTTGCAGATAGGTTAAGCCTTTTCTTCGCCGCGGATAAAAGCTTCGGTCATCTCGCGCGCCACCTCATCCTTGAATTGCTTGGGAGGTGTCTTCATAAAGTAAGATGCCGGTCCATACAGCGGACCGGAGAGGCCTCGATCCAGGCCAATTTTTGCGCAACGCACTGCATCGATGATCACACCAGCTGAATTGGGAGAGTCCCAGACTTCGAGCTTAGCTTCCAGGTTCAGCGGCACTTCGCCGAAGGTTGTGCCTTCCATGC
The DNA here is from genome assembly GCA_964484335.1 of uncultured Anaerolineaceae bacterium. Lineage (GTDB taxonomy): Bacteria > Chloroflexota > Anaerolineae > Anaerolineales > UBA4823 > CAZAGA01. Next base: position 931 of record CAZAGA010000229.1, on the reverse strand, counting down.
GCAGATAGCACCATTTACGATCGGTCAGCCAGGGCACGTGATCGCTCGGACCGACGTGGACATCGTCCGCCGGTAGGCTATAGGGCAACATACTGGTCACTGCGCCGGTTTTCGAGATTTTCTTGGATTCCAGGCGCTCACGCTCCAGCATATTCAGGAAATCCGTATTTCCGCCAAAATTCAACTGGTAAGTATGGTCCAGGCGGACGCCGCGATCTACAAACAGGCTGGTCAGGACGCGATGCAGGATTGTCGCGCCGAGTTGGCTCTTAATATCATCGCCAATGATTGGCAGGTTGTGGCTTCGAAATCGATTGGCCCAGTATTCGCTACTGGCAATGAATACCGGAATCCCATTGACAAATGCACAGCCGGCCTCCAGGACCTGTTCAACATACCATTTGGTAGCCATTTCCGAGCCTACCGGCAGGTAATTAACGACGACATCAGTTTTTGTCTCGCGCAGAATTCCAACAATATCCGCCGTTGGCCCTGGCGCCTTTTTTACAACCTGTGAAAGATATTTTCCAATCCCATCGTGGGTCATTCCTCGGGAGACTGGAACATTCAGGTGGGGCACCGGGCTAAACTTGTAAGTATTATTGGGGTAAGCGAAAATGGCTTCGCTGAGATCTTTGCCGACTTTTGTATCGACCACATCAAAAGCAGCCGTAAATTCGATATCACTAACATGGTAGCCACCCAGGTTGACGTGCATCAAGCCAGGGATTTTCTCATCATCTTTTACATTTCGATAAAATTGGACTCCCTGCACCAGGGAAGAGGCGCAGTTGCCTACGCCAATAATGGCAACGCGTACTTTTTTTCTTTCAGTCATAAATCGCTCCTTGGGGTGAAATTCAAAAAACCTTGCTAGAACATTTTACCACCTTGTCAAAGGGTAACGGGTCAGGTATAATCTTCAGGCTTG
>CAZAGA010000228.1:0-5837 GCA_964484335.1 uncultured Anaerolineaceae bacterium | reverse complement strand
GGCGGGGTGGGGACGTTTGCGGTACAGATTGCCAAGGCGTTTGGAGCGGAAGTGATTGCCGTGTGCAGCACGCGGAATCTAGGGATGGCGCTCTCAATAGGCGCAAACCATGTCATCGATTACTCCAAAGAGGATTTCACCCAAAATGGACAGCAGTATGATCTCATCCTTGCTGTGAACGGATATCATCCCCTTTCAGCATATAAGCGTGCTTTAACTCCCCAGGGCATTTATGTCTTCGTGGGAGGCTTGCCGGCGCAAACGTTCCAATCATTGTTCCTGGGACCCCTAATGTCAGAAAGCCATGGCAGGAAGATGACAAGCGTAATGAAAAGGGCAAATCAAAAAGATCTGCTGCTCATAAGAGATCTTTTGGAAGATGGAAAGATCAGGCCGGTCATCGATGAATGCTACCCATTGAGTAGAACAGCTGAAGCTTTCCGGTATTTTGAAAAAGGCCACGCCCGAGGGAAAGTGGTTATCACGATCGCGGCAAAGGAGTAATTAAACAATGGATACAAAACTTATTATTTCCGCAACCTGGGTTGTCACCACGCTAATCTATCTTTACGGCGATGTCTTGCGTATCTACTACAGCGGCGAAAAGGCAAAAGCGTTGGCTGGCATGAATTTAAACCAGTTCGTTTGGCTGGGAATCGCGGTTTTAATGTTGACGCCAATCCTGATGGTTTTCCTGACCCTGGTATTGCCCCAGCCTGCGAGTCGCTGGGCCAATATCATCGTGGCTGCCTTCTTTTTCCTGTTCAACCTGGTTGGCCTGCCTACCTATCCACCGTTATTTGACAAATTCCTGCTGGCGGTCAGCATGGGATTCAATGTGGTCACGATCTGTTATGCATGGAAGTGGAGCTAGCATCGTACAGAGTACTAGGATGTAGGGAAGGCAATACTGGCGGAGGTTGAGGTATTATAATTAATCTATGCCTGCGCCTATTTTGGCCACAAAACTATATATCCCACAACCCCGGCCCGGCATTGTCCCGCGCCCGCACCTGGTGGAGCGGTTGAATGAGGGCCTGGTGGCAGGTTGTAAACTGGCCCTCATCTCCGCCTCTGCCGGGTTTGGCAAAACCACGCTGGCCAGCGAATGGGTCGCTATTTGTGAACGACCGGTCGCCTGGCTATCGCTGGATGAAGGAGATAACGACCCCACACGTTTTCTAACGTATTTCATCGCTGCTTTACAGACAATTACAGTAAATATTGGAGCGGGGGTGTTGGCTGTGCTCCAGTCCCCTCAGCCGCCCTCCACCGAGTCGATTTTGACAACTCTGCTCAATGACATCACCACAATTCCGGACAGCTTCATCCTGGTGCTGGATGATTACCATGTGATTGATTCCCAACCTGTGGACCAGGCCCTGACTTTCCTCGTCGAGCACCTGCCGCCCCGGATGCACCTGGTTATCGCAACCCGTGAAGATCCCCATCTGCCCCTGGCGCGGCTGCGCGCCCGCGGCCAACTGACCGAGCTACGCGCCGCCGACTTGCGTTTCACCCCCATCGAAGCCTCTGAATTTCTCAACCGGGTAATGGGGCTGAATCTCTCGGCAGAAGACATCGCCTCCCTGGAAACTCGCACCGAAGGCTGGATTGCCGGCCTGCAGCTGGCCGCGCTCTCAATGCAGGGGCGGTCAGACGCCGCCAGTTTTATCCAGGCCTTCACCGGCAGCCACCGGTTTGTGGTGGATTATTTGGTTGAGGAGGTTCTCCAGCGCCAGCCAGAAGGCATTCACAGCTTCTTACTGAAAACTGCCATCCTCGATCGGCTAAGCGGTTCTCTATGTGATGCCGTTACCGGTCGAGAAGACGGCAAAGGCATGTTGGAAACACTCGAGCGCGGCAACCTGTTCCTCATCCCGCTGGATGATCAGCGGCAGTGGTATCGCTATCATCCCCTCTTCGCTGAAGTATTGCAGGCGCGTTTACTACACGAGCATCCGGATCAAGTATTCAGCCTGCACCAGCGGGCGAGCGAGTGGTACGAGCACAATGCTTCGGCAGCCGATGCGATCCGCCACGCGCTGGCGGCAAAGGATTTCGAGCGAGCGGCGATCCTGATCGAATTGGCAGTACCAGAAATGCGCAGGAATAGACAGGGAGCCACGGTCACAGAGCTTGGCTGGCTGAAGGCACTGCCCGACGTACTGGTCCACTTCAGACCGGTGCTCTGCGTTGACTATGCTTATGCTTTATTTGGGGGTGGCGAGCTAGAGGCTGTTGATGCCCGACTGCGGGACGCCGAACGGTGGTTGGACACAAAGACTGATACGGCGGAGATGGTTGTCGTGGACGAAGAGGAATTTCGCCGTCTGCCGGGTATGATCGCCCTTCTCCGTGCTGCGCAGGCTCTAGCCCGAGGCGATATGCTCGAAGCGGCGAAAAACGCTCGACGGGTGCTCGATCTCGCACCTGAGGACACCCATCTGATGCTCGGTGGGGCAGCTTCGGTGCTGGGGCTCGCCGCATTGGAGAGTGGGGATCTCGAAACCGCCAGCCGGATGACTGCTGATGGCATGTCAAATGTGCGGCTAGCGGGGTACATCTCTTCCGCCATCGGCGGCGCTATCGTCCTGGCGGATATACAGATTGCCCAAGGGCGTCTCCGCGGGGCCATGACCACCTATGAGCAAGCATTGCAGTGGGCAACAGTGCCGGGCGCGCCAGTCCTGCGGGGAGCGGCCGATATGTACGTGGGCATGAGCAACCTTCACTATGAGCATAACGATCTGAAGACCGCCTTGCAGCACCTGCTCACCATCCAGGCTCTGGGTGAGCTTGCCGGGTTACCGCAAAACCCGTATCGCTGGTGCGCTGCAATGGCGCGCATACGACAAGCCCAGGGCGATCTGGATGAGGCGCTCGACCTGCTCGACCGGGCTGAGCGCCTTTACGAGGCTAACTTTTCCCCGAATGTACATCCGATCGTGACGCGGAAGGTACGGGTGTGGGTGGCTCAGGGTCGCTTGGGTGAAGCTCTAGGCTGGGCGCGTGAGCAGGGGCTGTCCGTTGACAACAAGCTTAGCTACCTGCACGAGTTCGATCACATCACCCTGGCCAGGTTGCTCCTGGCCTGCTATCTGAGTGACCATTCTGATGGCTCCATTTCTGAGGTGATGGGGCTGTTGGAGCGCCTGCTGAAAGCCGCGGAAGAACGCGGGGGGAAGGGAAGCGTGATCGAAATCCTGGTATTGCAAGCGCTTGCTTATCACGCGCAAGGTGACCTCCCTGCTGCTCTCTTGTCTTTGCAGCATGCTCTTGCGTTGGCCGAGCCGGAGGGCTACATCCGCATGTTTGTGGACGAAGGCCCACCCATGGCGCAACTGCTTCTCGAAGCGGCCTCGCGTGGGATTATGCCAGACTATACCGGCAAATTGCTGGCAGCATTTGAAGCTGAAAAGCGGAGGAGCGAAGACAAATCACCTTTGCCCCCTACCCAGCCTCTGATCGAGCCATTGAGCCAGCGCGAGATAAAAATACTACAACTCATTGCCCAGGGACTATCGAATCGAGAGATCGGTGAGCGGCTTTTCCTCGCTCTGGACACGGTCAAAGGGCATAACCGCAATATTTTTGACAAACTGCAAGTCCACAGTCGCACCGAAGCTATCGCCCGCGCCCGCGAACTGAGTTTGTTGTAAGGTTCACCTTTCCTCAACATTTCCCCACAATAACTAAAAACAACACCGATAACCAACACTAAAGTGTCTGTTCGTTAACACTGTGTGGGGGATATTATCCTTGTACATTGAGCAAGTGGCGCGGACTGTAATGTCCGACCACAAAAGGTACAAGGTGATGTCAAAGAATTCTGATCCAACAACAAATCCAAGTCAACCCGTGGTCTATCAGATCAGGGTCAAGGGCCATCTGGGCCATCAATGGACAGACTGGTTTGAGGACCTGACCATCACGCTGGAAGAGGACGGCAACACGCTTCTAACCGGTCCGGTGATTGACCAAGCCGCGTTGCATGGTTTGCTCAAAAAAGTACGTGATTTGGGCATGCCGTTGGTCTCGGTCAGTCCTGTCGAATCCGACCGGGCAGATGTGTCAGATGTCAAATCGTAAACTGGCGTGAACGGCTTGATTACGCCAAAATCAATCATAACAAGGAGATAAAAAATGAATACGACCAAAACACGCCATCAGGGTACAAACAGAAAGACGGCAGCCATTGTGGGCGTGCTATTCATCCTGGGGACGGTTCCGGCCTTGCTGAGCTTGCCCCTTATGCAAAACACTGTAAGTGCTCCGGACCACCTTACTGCGATCTCCACCAATGCAGGTCAGATGATCCTCTTCACGGCGATTAAATTCTTCATGGGTGTTGCCTGTGCCGGTATTGGCCTGGCGCTGTATCCGATCCTGAAGGAATACAACGAAGGCCTGGCGATTGGCTCGGCTGGCTTCAGAGTGATTGAGGGCATGACCAGTGTTGTTGGCGCTCTCCTCTATATTATTTTATTGGCACTGAGCCAGGAATACGTGAAAGCCGGGGCTCCGGCGTCATCGCACTTTCAGACAGCAGATGTAGTGATCAATGCAGGCATCGGTTGGCTCAGAGATGTGGCCATGCTGTTCACTTTCGGCATCGGCGCACTGATGTACTATGTGGTCTTCTATCAATATAGACTCGTGCCGCGCTGGCTAACCGTTTGGGGTCTGGTTGGCATCACGTTGACCATCATCAGTGCAGTGTTGGTGATGTTCCAGGTCATCGCTCCCTTCTCCACAATCCAGATTATTTTCCAAATGCCGATCCTCCCGCAGGAGCTGGTTTTGGCAGTCTGGCTGATCGCTAAAGGGTTCAATCCGTCGACAGTCGCTTCCAGGGCTGCTAAAACTTCGACGAATGAGCTTTTGAGCGCGGCTTAGATTATCAATATTGTGGAGAGGGAGGGCTGAAAACCTCTCTAAAACCCTCTCCACTCAGCTCAATGAAACTCATCAAAATCATTCAAAAAAGGAAAAATTAAAATGAACACAAACAGAAAAACAGCGGTCATTACAGGCGTGTTATTCATCATTGCGACCTTAACCGGTCCCATCCTGGCTACGCCGCTCATGCCTGATCTGACTGGAACGGATTACCTCACCCGGGTCTCCACACACCCGAACCAGGCGGCCGCAGGAGTGTTACTCTCGATCATCGCGTACTTCGCATGTGCCGGCATTGCCGTCATGATGTATCCGGTCTTGAAGAAGTGGAATGCGGGTCTGGCCCTTGGATCTGTGGTCTTCAGGACCATTGAGACGGTCTTTTACATGGTCGGTCTCGTGAGCCTGCTGACCCTGCTGACACTCGGCCAGCAGTTCACAACAGCGGGAGTTGCCGATCGTACGTCGCTTCAAGCGATCGGCAATTTGTTGGTGAGCGTACGCGACAACGCCGCGCTGTTGGCAGTGTTCGCCTTCTGCCTGGGTGCATTTATGTACTACTACCTGTTCTTCCAATCACGGCTCATTCCCCGATGGCTGTCGGGCTTCGGTATCGTCGCGATCATCCTGATGATGACTGCGTGCGTTCTGTCCTTGTTCAGCGGTAACCGTATTACCAGCTACATTCCCCTGGCGTTCCCCATTTTTTTGCAGGAAATGGTTCTGGCAGTATGGTTGATCGCGAAAGGTTTTAATCCATCTGCTATCGATTCCAGGTCTGCAAAAACAGCGACGAACGAGCTTTTGAGCGCGGCATAGATTTGCTATATAGGGGAGCGGGAGGGCGGAAGGCCCTCCCAAAAAACCACCCCTCACAGCACCATGGTAATGCTAGTGGGATATACCTTAAAAAGCGGACAAAAAACAACACCAGG
>CAZAGA010000227.1:4507-5878 GCA_964484335.1 uncultured Anaerolineaceae bacterium | reverse complement strand
GGGGCGGCCTACTTCCCGGCGCTGGATGAGATGGTAGCGGCGGCCAGCGGGCTGGGCTGTTGGTGGAACGGGCGGCCGGCGCGGGTGGCTGAGATGGGCGAGATTAAGCAAGCGGTAATGTCGTACACCGACGCGGGCAGCTTCCACAAGAACGGGCGCAGCGCGGCGTTCGAGCGATTGAGCGGGGCGGTCTATTTCCGGCCGGGTTGGGGGGATGCGTATGGGTATGCCTGCGTGGCGACCGGGCGGGCCGAGATTATGCTCGACCCGGTGATGAACGTGTGGGACTGCGGGCCTTTTCCGGCGATTTTCCGCGAAGCAGGCGGCTATTTCGGCGACTGGCGCGGGAATGAGACGATCTACGCCGGCGAGGCGCTGGCGACCAACCCGGCGCTGCTGCCCGAGGTGTTAGAACTGATCCGGGAGGGCTAACAGGCGGGCAGCGATTTGCTCGATCGGAGGCAGACCATCTGGCCAGGCTGGGGGAACGCCGGGGGGCAAGGGCAGTCCCTGGCGCAACTCTTCGGCCCAACGGCGGACATCGCGAGCGCATTCTTCATGCGCCAGGACCAGCTCGAGCAGTTGAGAAGCGGCTTCGACCTGGCCGCGGCCGGCTTGTAGCTCGGCAATTCCAACCAAATTCTCCAAAATCTCGGGCATGCGCTTCAATTCGAGGCTGATTTCCAGCGCCTGGCGGTAATAGGCGCGGGCCTGATCCAATTCGCCCAGGGCAAAACCCAAGCGACCCATGCGCTTCAGGCTGATCGAAAGCTCCCAACGCACAAACGGTAGGGCTTCCAGGATTTCGATCGATTGCAGATAATGGCTACGGGCGACAAGTAGATCGCCACTGGCATGGGCGATATTGCCGAGATTCATCTCGCACATGCCCATCTCGCGCCGGTCATCAATCTGGCGGCTTAACTCGAGGGCTTCGGTGAAGAGATAGCTGGCGCGCGGGTATTCCCCTTCCAGGTAATAGACATAGCCGAGGCTGGCCAGGTAGCGGGCGACGATCCGGCGGTTGCCGAGGCCACGCACCAGCTCGAGGCTTTCCAGGTAGGCGGCGCGGGCCGGGGCGTATTCGCCAAGGGCGACGTGGGCCATGCCCAGGTTGAGCAGCGCGGTGGCGACCCGCCAGGGGTCGCCGAGGGCGCGGCTGAGCTCGAGGCTCTCCAGGCTATAACTGCGCGAGGTTTCGTTCTCACCGTTCATAGCACACAAGCCGGCCAGGTTATCCAGGGCGTGGATCATGCCGTAACGATCACCAAGCTGCTGGAAGATATCCAGGCTGTCCTGGTACAGGCGGCGGGTGAGGGCCAGGTCAATGGCCAGGTACTGGGTATAGTTGCCGTACTGCATCATCGCCAT
>CAZAGA010000227.1:0-4407 GCA_964484335.1 uncultured Anaerolineaceae bacterium | reverse complement strand
GGGCCAGGTCAATGGCCAGGTACTGGGTATAGTTGCCGTACTGCATCATCGCCATGGCCAAGAACCAGCGATCACCGCTGCGCTCAAAATACGCCCGGCAGTCCCGGTAGAGCTGGTCGATTTCCAGCCCTGGCAGCAGCCACATGCCGAAGAACAGTAAAACGTGGATGCGTTGGCGGTGCGGCTCGGCCAGGCGGCCGGTCAGCGCCAGGGCCTGCTGATAGGCCGCCAAGGCCGGGTCAAACTCGCCCTGGGCGAACAGCGCCAGGCCATAAAAAGCGAGCAGGTAGGCTTTGAGGGTCGCCATTTCTGCCGGAGGGGCGCCGGGTGGGAGCGAGACACGCTCGAGCGCGGCCAGGCTGGCGCCAAAAAGCTGCTGAGCATCTTGCTGGCGGTTGCGAAGATCGAAATATTGGACCATGGCGATCAGGGCGTTGAGCAGGGCCGGGTAATCCAACTGCTCGAGAATATGGCTCCAGGCAGCGCGGATGTCATCCAGCTCGACCTCGATCTGCTCGAGGGCCTGGAGCTGGCGGGGGCCGCGCAGTTCGAGCCCGATGCGCTCCAGCCAGGCGGCGTAGTAGCGGCTGTGACGTGCGCGCACCAGGGCGGCCTCATCTGGGCGGTCATCCCGCTTCTGGGCAGCGTACTGCTTGATAATCTCGTGCATGCCGAAACGGGCCTCCTGGGCCTGGCTGCCGACCCGGCGGAGGAGCGATTTATCGACCAGGGAGGCGAGGCGCAGGAGCATCTCGGCGCTGCCGTTTTGGCTGCCGCTGACGACTGCGGCGGCGGCCTCGCGGCGGAAGGGGTTGAGGAAGATCGACAGGCGGGCGAGGGTCTCCTGGTCATGGGCGGAGAGCAGGTTCCAGGAGCTTTCGAAAACGGCACGCAGGCTCTGGTGGCGCTCGGGGACGTCGCGCAGGTCGGTGGCGAGGATGTCCAGGCTGCGCTCGAGCTCGGCGGCGATTTCCTGGCAGGTAAGCAGCTTAATCCAGGCAGCAGCCAGCTCGATCGCCAGGGGCACGCCTTCGACCAGGCGGCAGATGCGGGCGATGGCGGCGCGATCGACAGGCGCGGCGCTGAAGCCAGCCTGGACCCGGCGGGCGTGCTGGAGGAAGAGCTGGTAGGCGGAAAAGGTCTCCAGAGCGGCCAGGCTGGTATCGGACGGAATGGCCATCCCACTGACCGCCAGGACCCATTCTTCGGTCAGGCGCAGGCGCTCGCGCGAGGTGACCAGCAGGCGCAGGCGGGGGCAGGCGAGCAGGATTTCGGAGACCAGGCCGGCGCCGGCGATCAGGTGCTCAAAGTTATCCAGGACGAGCAGGAGCTGGCGCGGCCGCAGGAATTCGACCAACTGGACCTTGAGGGTTTCGGGGGTATCACGGCGCATCTGCTCGCTGCGGAACTGGAGCTTTAGGGCGCCGGCAATGGCAGAGACGAGCGACTCGGGGCTGGCAACCGGGGCAAGTGGGACAAAGACTGCGCCGCCGGGGAAGACTGGCGAGGGGGCATCGCCGAGGGCGTCACCGGGCGTTTCGACCAGTCGCCGGGCGGCTTCGATCGCCAGGCGGGTCTTGCCGACCCCGCCCGGGCCAAGCAGGGTGAGCAGGCGGCAATCCGGTTTTTGGAGCAGGGTTTCGATTTCGGCCAGCTCGGCCTGGCGGCCGACGAAGGGGGTAGCCGGGGCGGGCAGGTTGGTGAGCGGCAGGCTGCGCTCGAGCGGCTCGGCGGCAGGTGGGGAGGCGAGGGAGCGGGCTGGCAGTGCGGGCAGGGTGCTGGCCTTGAGCTGCAGAAACAGGCTGGTCGTCTCGGGCTGGGGATCGACGCCAAGCTCGGCCTGGAGGATTTTCTGGCAATCCTGGTACTGGCGCAGGGCGGCATTGCGCTGCCCGGCAGCAGCGTAGGCCTGCATCAGGGCGCGGTGGGCGTCTTCGTTGAGCAGGTCCATCGCCAGCCAGCGGCGGGCGGCGGCGATCGCGGGGTGGTGCTGACCGGCAGCGCTGTAGGCTGCAGACAGGCGCTGCAGAGCGCTGGCCAGCTCGGCTTTGAGCTGCTCGGCCTGGAAGAGCTGCCATTCATCAAAGGCGGCGCTGTCGCGCAGGCCAAAGCCGGACAGGAAATCGGCGCGGTATACACTGACGGCTTTTTCGAGCAGGGGGATGCAGGCCGGGCAGGGTTGGTCGGGCGGGTGGGCATGGCGGCCGGCCTCGGCCAGGGCAGCGCGGAACTGCCACAGATCGACGCGTAAACTTTCGAAGGGGAGCAGGGCAAGCGCTTCGCGCCCGGCTTCCAGCCAACCAGCTCCGAGCGCTTCCTGGAGCGCCCAGAGCGTGCGGCGCAGGTAGGCATAGGCGCGCTCACGGTCGTAATCGGGCCAGAAGAGGGTGGCGAGCGCCTCACGGCTGTGGCTGCCGGGTTCGACGGCCAGGTAGGCCAACAAGGCGAGGGCTTTGGCGCGATCGACCGAAACCGGGCGACCATCCAGCTCGAGGCGCGGGGCGCCTAACAAGAAGAGATCCAGTACAGGCATGACAGGAAAATTATAGCTGAAATTGGGGGTTATGAAACGATTTTCGAAACGCGGCCAGAAACGGCACGGAAACTTGCCTCCGGTACACTAGAAGCAGAATAAGAAAGGAACCGCAGCGATGTTGAACACCTACAGCACCTCACCCCAAACCTTCTTCCAGGAACACAGCAACCAGGCGACCGGCTACAGCATGCTGGCCGGGCAGGCCTCCCGACTGCTGGAGAAATCGCTCTTCGGGGGCAGCCTGGGCAAAGCCTGGGCGCGCCTGAGCCGGCGGAGCAATAAACTGGTGGATCTGAACGAGCTGATGGGGAAGCGGCGGGTGCTCCGCCAGCACTATGCCGGGCTGCGGCCGGTGATGATCCGCCAGATCCTGGGTACGGAGGGCCGGCCGGAGGACTTCGACGCAGCCTTCCACTTGCTGAACGAGCAGACCAGCGCTCGCTGGCTGAGCGTGGCGAGCGCCCGGCTGAACGGGGCGGCGTTGCCGGCAGTTGAGCTGATCCAGATCGGCGAGCGCTACTTCGTGCGCGATGGCCACCACCGTATCTCGGTGGCGCGGGCGCTGGGCGAAGAGACGATCGACGCCGAGGTGACGGTCTGGGAAGTGCAGGGGCGGATGCCCTGGGAGCCCGAGCCGGCGCTGCAGGCCTGCCCGCAACTCGTTTAGCGGGTCTGATAAAAAAAATGGACGGCCTGGCCGTCCATTTTTTTTATCAGGATTGATCCTAACGATCGATGGGCAGGGCAATCTTAAAGGTCGTGCCGCTGGAGGGGGAGGAGGTGAAGCTGACTTTTCCGCCCAGGTAGCGCTCGCCGAGCAGCTTGATGCTGTAGGTGCCCAGGCCGCGCCCAGCGCCCTTTGTGGAGAAGGAGCGCTGGAAGATCTGCAGGCGGACGTCGGGTGGGATGGCGCTGGGGTTGTGGACCCAGAACTCAAGTCGGTTTTTGACCTTGCGACAGCCGAGGCTCACCTGCCCGCCGGGCGGGCAGGCTTCAAGGGCATTCTTGAGCATGTTGCCGAGCACCCGGCGCAGCAGAGCCCGGTCACTGACCAAGAGCAGGCTGGAATCGCCGGGCTCGAGGCAGAGCTGGCGGCCACGCGCCAGCTCCAGCCCTCGATACGATTGGGCCAGCTCTTCGAGGAAGGGAAGCGCGGCGACCAGGCTGTTCTCGACGCGCAGCTCGTTATTTTCGGCCGCCAGGAGCTCTTTCTGGGACTTGATTTCATCGATCAGCAGGTCGCAAACCTGGGCCACTTCGCCTGCGACTTCGTTTTTGTCTTCGAGCGGAGCGCGCTGGAGCAGATCGGCCAGCCCGCGCAGGGCGCCGGCTGAGTTGAGGATGTCGTGGAAGAAGACGTGCTCGAGCATGCGGCGACGCTTTTCGTGGCTGATGTCCTTCAGAACGAAGAGCGAGAAGCGCGTCCCATCGAGCGGGAGCGGGGCGGCGACCACCTGCAGGTCGAGGGCGTCACCGTTCTTCAGGCTGATGCGGCAGTCCTTGACCGACTCGACCCCATCCAGGCTGGAGAGGATGGCCTGGACGGCGGCACAGGCTTTGCAGAACTCGCTGGTGCCGCAGCCGGCTTCCGTTTCGGCGGCGTGGGTACAGTCGAGCACCTCGCCAGGGCGGTAGCCCAGGAAGTCGCCGGGGTTATCGAGGCGAGCGATCTCGAGCAGGGCGCGGTTGGCGAAGACGATCTGGCGCTCGGCGTTGAGCACCAGGACGATGTCGGGGATGGCGTCGAGCAGCGGGCGGAGCAGCGGGCTGCCGTCGATCAGGCGGGCCTGGTGGAGCAGGCGCTTGCGCGGGGCGCGCTCGGCCGGGGCGAAGTGGGTGGGGAGGCTGAGGGACATCGGGGTAATTATACC
>CAZAGA010000226.1:0-5894 GCA_964484335.1 uncultured Anaerolineaceae bacterium | reverse complement strand
TGTCGGGCAGCCATAGGTAAGCCTGGAACTCGCGCAGTTGGAAATCATTCGGAATGCCCAATGCAAAACGCAGCGGCAGCTCGGCGCTGCCATCGACAGCCAGCAATACCCAGCGCACCGGGTAATTGATCTGGGTGATCGGCAGCAAAATGTACCGGCCATCCGGTGACCAGAGCGGGAGATCCGAGATTGAGCCCATCCCAGCCCGGTCAGCCACGCCGATCTGGCGCTCCTGGCCGCTCTCGACCGATACCACGTACACCCCTGGCTGCCCGACCCGATAGCCGGTTTCACGCGTAAAAGCCACCTGGGCGCCATCTGGCGCGACGCTGAACACCGGGGCTACATCCACTGCCAGGAGTTGATCGCTTCCATCGGCGGAGCGCCAGCGCAACTCGTAGGTGCTCTCGGTCGCTTTCAGATAGGCAAAATCCTGGCCGTTGGGCGCCCAAACCGCCTCGACGATCGTCTCCTCCTGGAAAACGAGCTGGTCCTGCTGGCTTTGGAGATCATAGATCCACAGGTCGCCAACCGAAAGGTTGGCCGGACCGGCCCCAGAGTCTGGCCAACTGCTGGCGTGCAGCAACTTGCCCGTGACTGGCGAGCGATCGTACTGGTGGAAAGTTTGCTCTGGTAGGTCAACCTGGCTCACCTGGCCATCTTGGATCTGCCAAACCGTTAGCGTGTCGTTCCCGAATGGGGGAAAGACCCAGGATACTCTGCTGGCTGGTGAAGCGGTTGCTTCAACCGGAGTGATTGGCGATTCTAGAACTGGCTCGCTTATCTCCTGGGGAGTGGTTGGTTCGATGACCTCGGTGGGTGCGGCATTTTCTGCTGGCAGGGTTTGCTCTGGTTGCGCTTGAGGTGGAGCATGTGTTTCCTGACAGGCGCTCAACAGCCAGTAAAAAATTAATGTAAAGGAAAGGACTATCATCCAATTTCGTCGCATCATTGACCTCCTAAGTTGATGGGGTTAAGACGATGAGTCGACCGGTTTGGTTCCTTTGGATAATCTATGATATCATGGACCCGGACGGGAATTCTAAGCTTTCTCTCATAATAGGACTATGACACTCCAAAATTTCGCCTCCTTCAATCCAATTTTCCAGGCCTTCCTTGCAACAATTTTTACCTGGGGCGTGACTGCCCTGGGTTCGAGCATGGTATTTTTCTTCAAGAACGTCCAACGCAAAGTCTTGGATGGAATGCTTGGCTTTGCGGCTGGGGTGATGATTGCGGCCAGCTTTTGGTCGTTGCTGGCGCCGGCGATCGAAATGGCCAGTGAGAATGGCGCTCCAGCCTGGATCCCGGCTACCGTTGGCTTTATCAGCGGCGGCCTTTTCCTGTATGGTGTTGACCGGTTGCTGCCTCACCTGCACTTTGGCCTGCCCACTGAAGAAGCAGAGGGAATTAAGACCCATTGGCAGCGTAGCCTGCTGCTGGTCCTGGCCATCACCCTGCACAATATCCCGGAAGGGTTAGCGGTTGGCGTGGCATTTGGCGCCGCAGCCGCAGGGATCCCCTCGGCCAACCTGGCCGGCGCGATCGCCTTGGGGTTGGGGATTGGTATCCAAAACTTTCCTGAAGGCGCAGCAGTTTCAATCCCTCTTTACCGTGAGAATATGCCGCGCTGGAAAAGCTTCTGGTATGGGCAACTCTCGGGATTGGTCGAGCCAGTCGCCGGTGTGCTTGGCGCGGCTGCTGTGCTGTTCATGCGCCCGATCCTGCCTTACGCCCTGGCTTTTGCCGCCGGGGCGATGATTTTCGTGGTGGTCGAAGAGCTAATCCCTGAATCGCAGCTTGAGAAAGGCTCGGATATCGCCACCCTGGCTGCTCTGGTCGGCTTTGCCGTGATGATGACCCTCGACGTGGCTCTGGGTTAGTTGAGCGTGTATAAAAAACCGGCCCCGGCCGTTTTTTTTTCGCTTAACTCAGATTGACGGGCTGCCCGCTGGCGGCAGACTGGTACGCCGCCAGGGTCACCTGGACTGCTCTCAAGCCATCCACCCCAGTCACTGCTGGCTGTCTCTGCTCCCGGATCGCACTGGTAAATTCGTTGATCATCGCCTGGTTAGCGTCCGAGCCCCAATAATACCAGCCGGCCCGCTGCCACTCGTGGCGATAAACCGTGATATTTTGGCGGAAGGCATCCACCAGCACTGCACCGCGCTCGGTGACCATCTCGAAGGTCAGGCCACCCCAGGTGGGCCAATAGGGCGGCCGGCACCAACTGCAGTCAATTGTCGCAAAGACCCCGTTTTGGAATGTCAGCATTTCCAGCCCCCCGGTCTCCACGCTGACTTCATCCGCATGGAAAATCCGGTTTGACTGGGCATAGACCTGGCTGACCTCGCTGCCCAGGTACCAGCGCATGATATCGGCCAGGTGAACGGTGTGATCGATCAGGGCTCCACCCCCGGCCAGCTCTGGGTCGACAAACCAGGCCCGGTGCTTGGTCGGCAATTCGCCCTGGTTGGTGGCGTTGAAGGCGTAGACACGGCCAAAATCGCCCGCCTCCAGGCGTGCTTTGACTTCCAGCAAGGGCGCGCTGAAACGCATCGGAAAGGCTGTCATCAGTAACACACCAGCCTGGTCGCAAGCCTGGACGACGGCTTCGGTGTCCGCCAGGGTTGTGGCAAGTGGTTTTTCGCACAGCACGTGGACCTTCTGCGCGGCTGCCAGCTCCACCAGCGGGCGGTGGCGGTTGTTTTCGGTGCAGATAATTACCCCATCCGGCCGGGCTGCCAGGAGCGCTTCATAGCTGGGGAAGAACGGCGCGCTGTGCTGAGCGGCCAGGCGCTGGCCACGCGTCGTGTCATCGTCCGCCACGCCGAGCAGCTCCACGCCGGGCGCCGCGCGTAGATTCTGGATATACGCCTCGCCGTGGTGGTGGGCGAAGCTCAGGATGCCGATCTTGATCCTTGTTGGAGCGTTCATGACCGCACCTCCGCCAGGGGCTCGATCTGCACCGGCAGCCCACTGTGCGCTGATTGCATCGCCGCTTCAGCGATCTGGACTGCCGCCAGGCCGTCTGTTGCTGCGATCCGGGCCGCCGGGCCGCCCATCAGGCTCGCATAGAACTCTTTGATCTGGGTTGTGTAAGGGCTCTCACTGACCGGGCTGGAGGGCAAGCCGACATCTGGTGCATCGCCAGGCCCTTTCTGGATCAAGTTCAGGATCGGGGCGCTGGCCGCCGAATCGAATTCGATCAAGCCAGCCTCGCCGAAGATTTCCAGGCTGGTGCGGAAGGTGGGTGGTGGATAGGCCCAGGCGCCAGCAATATGCGAAAGCGCCCCGCTGCGATGCCTCAGGATCGCCAGGCCATAATCCACCGGGGCTTCAGCGTGGATTTCAGTGATCTTTTTTGCATACACGGATTCGACTTCGCCAGCCACCCAACGGGCATAATCAAAATCATGGATCATCAAGTCAAGCAAGATGCCGCCAGACTTGGCTTCATCGAGGAACCAGTTGCCGGATGGTTTCTTTGGGCGGTAGCTGCCACGCTGCAGACGGATGACGCCGACCCGGCCGATTTCGCCGCCCTGGACCGCCGCCCTCGCCAGGGCGTACTCCGGGAAAAAGCGCACTACATGCGCCACCAGGAGTTGCACGCCGGCAGTCTGGCAGGCCTGGATGATTGCTTGAGCCTGTTGGGTGGTACGCGCCAGGGGTTTTTCGCACACCACCTGCACACCGGCGGCGGCTGCCTGCAGCACCATCTCAGCATGCAGGTGGGTAGGCGTGCAGATGTCGATCACATCGACATCTTTAAGCAAAGCCCCATAATTGGCATACACCGGGATGCCATACTGGTCAGCCAGCGGTTTGGCTTCCTCGACCGTTTCGGCCACCAGCCCGGCGATTTGTGCGCCGGTGGCGGCCCAGCCCGCAGCGTGGGTCACCCCCATGAAACCAGCTCCCGCAATTCCAACTCTCATATGAATGATCCTTTCTAATTTATTACTAAAATCAACGTGCCCGGCACGTTGATTTTAGTAATAAATTACTTAATCGCCCCGGCGGTGATGCTTTTGATCATCTGCCGGGAAAAGATGAAGTAGAACAGAAGAATCGGCACCATGGCCAGGCTGAGCGAAGAGAGCACTGCATTCCAATCGCTGACAAACTGTCCGAGGAATTGCTGGACGCCTAGTGTGACCGTGGCGGTCTGGGTGCTGGGTGACAGGATCAGCGGGAACCACAAATCATTCCAGATTGGGATCATTGTGAAGATGCCGATCGCCCCGATCGCCGGGCGCACCAGCGGCACGACCAGCCAGAAGATGCGATACTCGCTAGCGCCATCTAACCGGGCCGCGTCTTTCAGTTCCACCGGCACCTGGCGCATAAATTGGGTTAAGATGAAAATCGTCAGCGGTAAGGCCTGGGCAATATACACCAGGATCAAGGCTGTCAGGGTGTTAACCAGGTTCAAGGCTACCATCATGCGCAGGATGCCGACCGTCCCCAGGCGGATCGGGATCATAATCCCGATCGACAGGTAAAGGGAGAGCAGAGTATTGCCTTTGAAGGTATATTCGGCCAGGGCGAAGGAAGCCAAGGCGCCAATCAGCAGGGTCAACAGTAGGGCTGATACGGTGACGACGATGCTGTTGCGGAAATAGATCAGGAAGTTCGCCCGTTGCAGCACAGTCTCATAGCCGATCAGGCTGAAGGTGTCCGCGGTTGGGAATTGGAAAGGTGCATCGAAGATCGCAGCCCGTTTTTTGAACGAATTCATCACAATCAGCACGATCGGAAACAGCGCTACCAGTGAATACCCAAACAGCACCAGGTGCGGCGACAGCCTGCCAAGCGATTGGCGCAAGCGATAGAGCCAGTGGGTGTCTTGAAAATTGGATTGACCGGTAATCTCAGCCATCGTTAAACCTCATAATTCGTAAGTTTGGACGCGCCGGGCGTAGGCGAACAGGTACAACAACACACCCGCCAGGATAATCAAGAACATCATCGCGGCTACGGTCGCCCCCATTGACGGGTTGCCAAGCTGGAGCTGTTGGCCATAAAAAGTGCGGAAGAACAGCGTGCCCATGATGTCGGTGGCAAAATTGGGGCCGGCATTGGCGCCTTTCATGGTATAGATCAGGTCAAAGGCGTTGAAGTTGCCAACATAGGTCAGGATGCTGACGATACCGACCGTTGGCAGGATTAGCGGAAACTTGATCTTCCAAAAGGTCTGCCAGCCGCCGGCGCCATCGACTACCGCCGCCTCGGTCAGCTCTTCTGGAATTCCGATCAGGGCGGTATAGAACAGGATCATTGGAATGCCGACAAACTGCCAAACTGATATCAGGGAAACGGTAGGCAGCGCGCTGGGCTCGAGTCCCAACCAGGGCCGGAAGATGCCCTCCAGGCCAATCCAGCCGAGCATCGATTCGGCCACGCCCCACAATGGGCTGAGGATCAATTGCCAGATGAAGCCAATGATCACTACTGAAAGCACCGTTGGCATGAACAACACGCTGCGGTAGAGTACCCGGCCTCTCCCCCCACCGGCCAGCAAGGCTGCCAGCAGCAAACCGATCGTATTCTGCACCACCATGTGAATGATAAAGAAGATGACGTTATTTCGTAGAGCGTTCCAAAAGAAGGGTTCAAAATTCGAATCGGTGAAGAGTTTGACATAATTTGCCAGCCCAATAAAGCTGGCCTGGCCCTGGTCGCCGATCTGGTAAAAGCTCAACCGCAACGAGTTGATCAGCGGGATGACCATGAAAATGGTGTAGAGAATGACGGCTGGGGCCAGGAAAACCAGGATATGCCAGGGGAACGGTTTGCGGGCAGAACTTCTCAGCATAGCCGGTACCTTTCGTCAATTCGAAAGCGGGTGGAATATTGGGCTGGGCGTTTGTATTGCCCTGCCAGGGCAA
>CAZAGA010000225.1:3091-5917 GCA_964484335.1 uncultured Anaerolineaceae bacterium | reverse complement strand
GAGCGTGAATTGAGCGGGCGCATCAGTTTTGATCCGGGCTGTACAGTCAACGCGGACGCCTTTGCACGGCAACTACTCGAGGAGCGCTTTAAGAGTCCAAGGCTGGCGCACGGCGAGTCGCAACTGGTGCTCTTGGCTTCGGATGGTGAGCTTTACGGACATCACCAGCGGCTGCGCGAACGGTTTTTAGCTCGCCTGGTGGATGGCGCGAGTAGCTCGATCGGCATCCAACCGGTTTTCCCGGCCTTGTGGCTGAAGCTTTACCCGGCACGGAAGACCATGCGCATCCGCGAGAATACCTCCTGGAGTTGCCACCATGGGGTTGGACGGTGGAACGGGCAGTGCCCATGCACGCCAGGTGATGGCAAATGGAAACATATGCTACGCCAAGCGTTCGATCACCTGGCGACTGAATTAGATGATTTATTTGTTGAGGTAGTTAAGCCTTTTGCTCCAGATCCCTGGCGTTTGCGCGATGAATACATCCAGGTGTTGCTGGGCCAGATTTCTGTTGAGACGTTGATTGCTGCGCAGAGCAACCGCTCACTGACCAATGGGCAAATCCAGCGAGTTTACCAGATGCTGGAAGCGCAACGCGAGCGCCAGCGCATGTACACTTCTTGCGGCTGGTTTTTCGATGATTTCGACCGGATCGAGCCAAGGAACAATGTGGCTTACGCAGCCCAGGCGGTCCGCCTGGCCAGGCTGGCCAGCGGGGTGGACTTGAGAAGCGCTGTCTTGCAGGATTTGGAGCAAGTAGTAAGCCCGCGCACGAAACTGCGGGCGGATGTGCTCTTTCAGCGCCTGCTGGACCGGGCTGAGAAAGGTGCATAAAAAAATGAGCGGATTGTCCGCTCATTTTTTTATACGCAGCAAGATCAAGCTGCCGCGATCAGCAGCTTATCCACCTGGTAGCCTGATTTCCCAGCCGCAACAGCTAATTTTTGGACAAATTCATAGGCATCCTGGATCGCCTGGCTGGCCTCGGTTGGACTGGCAGTCTCTGCGATCAGGTCAGCCAGCTGCGGGATACAGGCCACTGTAAACATCCACCAGAGTAGCTCGTCAAAGCTCTCCCGGTTGAACCAAAGGATGCCCTGGTAGCGATTGACGTTGATAAACTGCTGGATGGCTGGATCTTTCAGCCAGGCCTGTAATGGCTCAGCTAGTGGAGCCGGTGGCTCATTTATAAATTCACGCCAATCCTGGAAACCGAGCAGTGGCTTGAGCAAGGAAGCATGGCGGGTAGCTCTGCTTTGATCGACTTCCAGGCTGGCCAGGGTTTGCAGGTTGATCTTGCCCAGCAGCCATTCGTCCATCCAGGCTCGATTCTGGTCAGGAGAATTTTCTGCTTGGGCAGCCTGGCTGAGACGATGGTTGAACACCCAACTGATCAGGCCAGCCCAAACAGCCGGGTCGCCGTCCCCCAAGGGTAGCTTACCGCCTGGTCCTTTACGCAAATACTCCAGGGCTGCCTCGAACTCGGCCGGTATTGCATCACCAAACCAGTTCTGAACCGCCGGTAAGGTCAGGACGGCCAGTAATTCGCGCCGGGTAATCAAAGCAGTTCCTTCTGGGTCGCCTTCCTGTGCTACTCGCAGGGCGATCTCGTTGTAGATCTTCGAAATCTTTTCTTCGCATTCTTCCAGGACAGGTTCCATCTCTAGCAGGGATTGGCTGAAAGGCGGCAAATCAAGCTCGGTCGGTACAGGAGTGGGTTCCACTGGCTGGTCGCCAGGCTCGTCCGCCGGGGCGTTGAGCTCTGCCAGGCGGTGATCGATCGCCCAGCGGTACCAACCGGCGCTGACCAGCTCCCGGTAGGGGGTGAGTAGCGACATCAGGGTGAATTCCTGCAGGGCTTCCTGGATACTGGGCACGCCACCGCCCTGTAAGTAGGCGGCCAGGCGAGCGTACAGGTGGCTATCATCATCCTGTGCCTGGCGGAAATCCAGGAAAACGTGATATTCGTAGGCATGCAACTCAATATAGAGCCCTGCGTTGAACAACTCCTGGCAGTTGCGTAGATACTCCAGGCCGCTAATCTGGTCGCGATAGATGACGAAGGCGTTGGGATCATTGCTCAATCGCAGGCCCTCTCCGAGGCTTTTCTGCACGAAAGCCCGTTCATCGCTATCGCCCGATTTAACCGGATAGGGGATCGAGATGCGGATCCAGCCGCGAACCTCGGCATAGCGGTTGTGGAACAAGACCAGGGCCTGCTCTTGCCCATAGGCGTTCGAATAAGCATACACGTCTTCGTTAACGTACCCTTCAGGTGTATAGAAGTCATAAAGCAGGAAGTTGGTTACTTCGGCAAACAGGTAGCGTTTGTGGATTAGCGGGAAAATCTCGCGTTCGTGACGCTTGACCAGCCATTCATCGGGCGTCTCGTCGTAATAAGCACGCCGGTATTCCATGCCATACTTTTCGGTGAAACCTTCGACCTGGCCATGGCCGATCATTGGCAGGCCGGGGTTGGTGACCATCATCGCCAGGATGCCAAAGTATTTGTCGCCTTTACCGAACTGGTCGACTGCAGTCCGTTCGTCGGGGTTGTTCATGAAATTGACATAGCGCTTGAGGATTTCCGGCTCAAATTGGAGCGTATTCTTTATCACCAGCCGGTATTCCTGGTTCTTCTCATCGCGTAGCATGTTCATAAAGGCACTGTTGTATACCCGGTGCATGCCGAGGGTGCGGACAAAGTAGCCTTCCATCAGCCAGAACGCTTCAGCCAGGAGCAAGGTGTCGGGCGCTTCGGCCGCGACCCGGTTGACCACTTCACGCCAAAACTCCTCCGGAAAAGCGGCGTCGAATTGTTCCTTG
>CAZAGA010000225.1:0-2991 GCA_964484335.1 uncultured Anaerolineaceae bacterium | reverse complement strand
TCCAGGCCCGCTCGCGCAGATTCTGGTAGGCTTCGTCACCACCCAGGTCCTGGGCGATTTGATAATCCATCAGTGAGTAGGCCGAGGCGACGGCCTCCGGATTGCCTCGCAGCTGCTTAATAGTTTTCGAGGCGACACTGCGCTCCCACAACCCAATTAGCCACAGGCCTTTGAAACCCCAGCGCGCCAGCGTGTCCAGTTCTTCATCCGGGATTTGATCAAGGCGGGTGATCGAGCGCTGGTATTTTTTAGAGAGCTGGTCCAGCCAGACAAACGAGTTCTTGGCAATCAAGACCAGCCGGGGCATCCAATCCAGATCCTGGCTGAAGGCCTCGGGTTCGAATTCCTGGCCGGTGAACACCGGCGCGTAGGTTTCGCCACCGCCGCCCCCGCCAGGGCCAAAGGCAAAACGTATTTTTTCTTCTTCACGAACCAGGTCCATGCTGCTCATGAGCAGGCGTAGCAGAGCTGTACCAATCACGGATGGCCACTTAACCTGGATGTACTCCAACTGCCCGGTTAAGGAGTTGGGGCTGACAATCGCTGGCATACGTAGTAGATCGATGAGGTTCTGGCCCTCCGGACCGAATGCCGGCTGCTCCGCAAAGTACTCATATAAACCGCGTACCATCTCTGGGTAGGCAGTTAGTTTTTCGAGCTTTTCGTCGTCAAATAACTCCAGGTAGGGCTGGTAGGCTGGGTTCATATTGGCCAGCCAAAGCATGATCATTTCTTCCAGCACAATCTGGCGATTGGGGATGCTGCGCCCATCTGGCCGGATGGATTCGCCTTCCAGGTAATCCGCCAGGCTGAGCTCGCCGCGATAAATGGCAGTGAGAGGAAAACCGGCTGCAAATTCATCCAGCGCCATCTTGACCTGTTGCTCGCCAAGCTGTTCGGACAGCCACTCTAAAGCATCTCCCATGACCTCGGGATTGTGCTGCTGGCGATACTGCTCGATCACCATGTGTAGGATTTCATCGATCAATGCCATGGCGTTGATTTGCCCGGCGCGCACGACTAGTTCCGGAAACAAAGCCAGGTTTTTTCGGTCATTCATTTTTTGAGCGAAGAGCCGGGCGGCGCTGAAATTGGGAAATACCACGCTGCCGTTGAACGAAAAAACTGCATCTTCAAAGGTATAAAAATCACGCGATTGGCGTGAGACATGGAATTCAAGCATGTATGGTAGTGACTGGCGCATTGACCCTCCCAGGCAAAGCAAATCAGTTTTTTTTTGTAACAAACCACAAAACAAAGGGGATTTGTGGGTTGTAACGCATTTTCAATTATACCTTTGGTAAGGAAAATATTTAGGGTTGAGCTCTTCCCCATTTCTGCCAGGCACGTAGGATCGCCTGGTTCAAAGGTATATCTTCCAG
This sequence comes from uncultured Anaerolineaceae bacterium, assembly GCA_964484335.1. GTDB lineage: Bacteria > Chloroflexota > Anaerolineae > Anaerolineales > UBA4823 > CAZAGA01. The sequence continues at coordinate 1,609 of CAZAGA010000225.1, read as the reverse complement.
CCAGCTGCTGTGATAGGTTTCAGTTGGGGTCTGGCTGGCCACCAGCATAATGCGTTCAAGCGCCTGGCGGAGAAATTCGCGCGCCAGGGCAATCTGCTGGTTGGCATGAAGCGCCAGAGCATGAGCTCCCAGGTAAATCTCGCTCTGGTAGCGAGTTTTAATCGATTTGGCCAGCTCGAGGGCTTGCTGGGAAAATTCCAGCGCCGATTCGGGCTTGTCTCGAGCAAGCTGAACGAGCGCTGCCAGGCTGTAAGCGACGGTCAGAGGAAGCCGGTCGGCGATCGGGTCAAACATTTCCAGGGCGCGCTGGAGTTTCGGCAGACTGTCTTCCAGGTCGGTTGGGTTGTTGCTAAGCAGAGCCAGCTCGGCATAAACGGTCAGCGCCTCGGCCCGAATCATTGGCGTATCACTCTGATCCGCCTTTTGGATCGCATTGGCCAGGGTATAGCGGCCTTGCTCCAGCCGGCCGCGACGGATTTCCAGGTATGCGATGAAAGTGAATACATCCGCCTTGGTTCGGTCGCTGTCAATCTGTTCGATGAATTCCACCAACGGAAGGGAAGTTTGCAACGCTGCTTCGTATTGACCCAACCGGGCAAGGATATCCGCTTTTAGCCCTGATAAATTCAGGTTCAGCAAGGCGTTATCTTCCGGCTGGAAGCGTTTCAACTGTTGATTTACATAATCCAGGCTGGCTTCATACTGGCCATGATGGCGATAAATATCGTCCCACAGTCGGGTGGCGCGGACAATACCACCGTAATTTTGAATCGAAACAGCAAGCCCCAATGATTGGTTGATTAAGGGCTCCGCTTGGGAAAAGTCTCCTTGTTGGATCATCAGGTCAGCCAGCAAGGCCAGGGCATGGCACTCTTCCACTCGATCCCCCAGCGCTCGATGCAGGCAAAGTGCTTCCTGAAGCAGCCTTTCGGCCTGGGCGTATTGGCCCATTTCAGTTCGAATTAATCCTAACCGGCGCAGACTGGTCGCTTCTTGCTTACGCTCACCGGCTGAGCGGCTGAGCTTGAGAGCTGTCTCAGCGTGCTCAAGCGCAGCCTGCTCATCGCTGCTGGCAAAGAATACCAACGCCAGAGTATGGTAGGCTTGGGCCTCCTGCCCGACCCGCCCTGCCTGGTGAAAACGTCGGGCGGCAGTTTCAAATGCCTGGCGAGCTTCGGGAAGATGACCGAAGCTGCGCTGGATTTCGGCATAGCGCATCAGCGCGTTGGCTTCCTGTTCAGGATCTTGAAGCTGGCGGGCAGATTCCACTGCTTGATGAGTGGTCTCAAGGATGACCAGCGGATTGGCAGCGATTTCGTAATCAATCTGGGTCAGTTGGGCCTCCAACTTGCGCCTCGGATCGCCCAACTTTTCGGCCAGGAGCAACATTTGGTCGATATCTTTTTTCATGGAAGAACGTTGGCCGACCAGTTCGTAAACCCGCGCTCGCCCGGAGAGCAGGTCGAAGGTGAGCGCGCTGTCCGCCGGATTCAATTCCAGCGCCTGAGTATAAAAATAGATGGCTTCGTCATTTGCAAATATCTTGCGGGCGCGTTCAGCAGCCAGGTGATAATTGGTCAAGGCGCTAGTCTCGTCACCAGCCTGGTCG
>CAZAGA010000224.1:0-5944 GCA_964484335.1 uncultured Anaerolineaceae bacterium | reverse complement strand
CGAAACCGATTGATTCTCACCTCAGATTCCTGTACAATAAGATTGCGATAACCTGGGCTGGGTGACGCACCATGTGCTCATCGTCGGTTATCCCAAGGAGTCCTGGTGGTAAGCCACTCTCAACAAACCGAAGGGGGACGAAGGGTCTATTCAGCATTAGGGAGGTTCGCATGTCACATCTGCCAGTTCGAGATGGGTCAATTTTTGTGTATACCGTTGGCCAGGGATACCCTCTACTGCTCATGCACGGCGGCCCAGGGCTGGATTACACCACGCTGCTACAATTAGGACCATTAGCAGATCAATTTAGCCTGGTTTTTTACGACCATCGCTGCAACGGTCGCTCGACCGGCGCGGAGGTGACAACCATGACCTGGGAAAACCTGACCGCCGACGCCGAAGCATTACGCCAAAATCTCGGTTTTGAGCAGTGGGCTGTGCTTGGTCAATCCTTCGGCGGCAATGTCGCCCTGGAGTACGCGCTGCGTTATCCGCAAAGTATTTCGCGCCTGGTCTTGATGGATACCGGCGGCGACCAATGGTGGGTCAAGCATCACGCGCCGGAACTTCTTGCCAAGCGCGGTTACAACGCCAGCGCAGTCCAGGCGGCACGCCGTTTCTACAGCGGCCAGTTTCCACCTGGTGAATTCTATTCCATATTCATGAAATTCATGAACGCCTATAACTACAATAACAGCTTACTATCGCAGTTAAAGGGGATCATCCACGGGTTCCGATTAAAGACCCAGCCCGAGGCTTTGATCTTTGGCTACAATAAACTGCTAAAAGGCTGGACGGTGATGGATCGGCTGGGCGAAATCAAGGTCCCTGCCCTAGTCGTAGCCGGGCGACACGATTTTCTATTCCCACCTGAACATCAGGCTATCCTGGCAGACCGGCTGCCCAACGCGCGGCTCGAGCTTATAGAGCGCGCCGGCCACAATCCGCAGATGGAGCAGCCTGCCGTGACGATCGACATCGTCAGACGTTTTTTGACGACCCCATGACTGAAAGGAGCAAACCATGCCTGACAAACAGTCCACCTCTTCGACCAAGACTTTCGCCTGCGAAACCTGCCCGATGCGCCAAAAAGCGGAGGCCAACCCCAAAGCCTTCCTTTCCCGGCTGTGGCGCTGGCACACCGGCTGGTGCCCCGGCTGGAAGGCTTACCAGGCCCACCTGGCCGCCCAGGCGAAACAATAGCCATTTGATCCGGCGCGGTGATCCCGGAAAGCGTGCGTGGGAAGGAATTAACCTGGCGGCGATATGCCGATTCCTGCTAGGGGACGTGCCAGAGCAACTGACGCTCGAGCCGCTGCTGAGTGTACTCAAGCACACCCTGGAGTAGGCTTGCGTCGGCGGCGCGTGTACAAGCTGGCGCTCGAATACCGCAACAGCATAATCTCTCAGGAGTTCAACCATGAACGAAAATGTCGGACCCTATCACGTCATCGACCTGACCCCTGGCCGCCGCATCTGGATCAACGCCATCGGTCTCTCTGGACCGACATACTGGATGTACGGGCTGTTGGAGGTGGACGTGACTGTTCCTCGCCAACGCCTGGCCGAGTATAAAGCCCGCACCGGCGAGTCGTTATCCCTATCCGGTTACCTGGTCTACTGTCTGGCACAGGCCGTTGACGAGAACAAAGAAGTCCAGGCCTACCGGAAAGGCCAGCGCCAACTTATCCTGTTTGACGATGTGAATGTCGGGATGATGGTCGAAAACAATTCTGGCGGTAAGAGCGCACTGATGGGGGTTAATGTCCTGGGCGCCAACCACAAAACCTACCTGGAGATCCATCAGGAGATCCGCACCGCCCAGACCGCCCCACCGCCGCCCAACCGGGGGATGCCCGGGTGGTTTCGCTCCGCCATGCAGCTGCCCTGGCCCCTGTCGAAACTGGTTAAAGCCCTATTTGCCGTGCTCACCCGCCGCGATCCAACTATGCGCATCGCTGCCTCAGGCACAGTTTTTGTGACCGCGGTCGGCATGTTCGGCAAAGGCCATAGCGGCTGGGGCATCACCACCACCCCCCATTCCCTTGGCCTGGTTGTAGGGAGCATCGCCTGGAAACCTGCGGTAGTCGAGGGACGGATCGAGCCGCGCGAGATTCTTAACTTGACCGTGTGTTTTGATCACGAGGTGATTGACGGCGCACCTGCGACCCGCTTCGTACGCCGGCTGGTTGAGCTGATCGAGAGCGGCTCAGGTCTGGAAGCCTTGGCTGGCAGCTAGAGCTGAACTCGATTGGGCAAGGAGGACATCCAATGGACGAGACAGAAAGATTCACAAGCCTGCTCAACGGCTACCGGGCTGAAATCATCGCCAGGAGCCCCAAATCACTGGCGATCTGGCAAAATAACCGTACCGTCATGCCAGCTGGCGTCGGCAGCCTGTTCCGGTTGGCCGACCCATTCCCCATGGTGGTCAAAGAGGCCAAGGGCGCCCGGCTGTGGGATGCGGATGGCAACGAGCACCTGGACTTCATGCTCGGCTTTTCGACCCTGATCCTCGGGAATGCACCTGAAGAGGTCGATGCCGCGATCCGGGAGGCGTTGCCGCGCGGCACTTCCTACGGACAGTGCCATGAGCACGAGTATGATTTTGCCCGGCTATTTTGCGAGATGGTGCCTGGTGTCGACAAGGTAACCTTCTGCAACTCTGGCACCGAAGCGACGATGTACGCGCTGCGGCTGGCGCGCGCTACGACCGAACGGCCACTGGTGGCCAAGTTCGAAGGCGGCTATCACGGAGCACACGATCTGCTGGCGGTTAGCTATGGCCGGCCGCGCCACGGGCCTGACCTGTGGGGACCGATTGAAGATCCCGCGGCAGTACCGGAAAGCCCCGGGTTGGCTGAAGGCGCCTGGAAAGATACGCTGGTCCTGCCATTCAACCACCCGGCCGCCTTCGACAAGATCCTCCGCCATGCCGACCGGTTGGCAGCGGTGATTATCGAGCCGGTGCTGGGTGCAGGCGGTACGATCCCGGCTGAGCGAGAGTTCCTGGCCGAGCTGCGCCGAATCACCCATCAGATCGGGGCCTTGCTGATCTTCGACGAAGTGATCACCGGTTTTCGGCTGACGCCGGGCGGCGGGCAAGAATTCTACGGAGTCATCCCGGATATCAGCACATTCGGCAAGGTGGCAGGCGGCGGGTTGCCGTTCGGGGCAGTGGGTGGGACGGCTGCGGCCATGCGGCTGATGGAATATGATACCGAACCAGGTTCGATTCTGATGGCCGGGACTTTTAATGGAAATCCGCTCACCATCGCAGCCGGTATGGCGGTCTTAACCCGCCTGAGCCAGGAACCAGAGCTGTATGCCCGGATGAACGCCCAGGGCGACCGCTTTCGAGACGAAATCAACCGTTTCGCCACGGAAGAAGACTATCCGGCGACCGCCACTGGGGTCGGCTCGATGTTCTGGATGCACCCAGCGCGCGGGCCAATCAACTGTATCCGCGATGCGCGCCGGGGACACCAAATTGCTGGCCCCGGCCTGCGGCTGCTTTACCGCAAAAATGGGCTGCACATCTCACCCAACCATGGCTTCCTATGCGCCGCACACACCGAAGACGACATCAACCGGCTGATCGACACGCATAAAGCAGCTATGCAAGAGCTCAGGATGCAAGGAGTATGGTGATGAGACAGATTGACATCCCCAACCAGCCGGACGCTGGTTCGCCAGCCTATGCCGGGCTCGATGCCTATATTGAGTCACAGCTACGCCACTTTTCCATCCCCGGCGCAACGCTTGCCGTAGTTGAGGGCGATCAGATCGTTCACCAGCGCGGTTTTGGCTATGCCCGCCCAGGCGGCGAAACGCCCTCGCCCGAAACGCCATTCTTTATCGGCTCACTAACGAAATCCTTCACCGCCCTGGCGATCATGCAGCTGGTTGAAGCGGGCAAAGTTGAGCTGGATGCCCCAGTTCAGCGCTACCTGCCCTGGTTCCGGTTGGCGGATGCACAGGCTTCGGCGCAGATCAGCGTGCGCCACCTGCTTAACCACACCAGCGGCCTGCCGGTACTGCCAGGGATGTCTGATCTTGGCGAGCTGGACCCCCATCCGGGTGCAACTGAACGCCAGGTGCGCGCCTTATCCACCCTGAAGCTTGCCCGCCCGGTCGGAGCGAAGTTCGAATATAGCAATAGCAATTACAACATCCTGGGTCTGGTCGTCGAGGCAGCCAGTGGGGAGAGCTATTCAGCTTATATTCAGAAGCAGATCTTCGAGCCTTTGGAGATGGGGCGCAGCTTCAGTTCAAAGGCTGCCGCCCAGCAGAACGGCCTGGCGGTGGGCCATCGCTATTGGTTCGGTATACCGGTAGCCGCCCCCGATCTGCAAATCCCGGGCGGATCCTTGCCCTCCGGCCAGCTCATCTCCAGCGCCGCAGACCTGGCCCACTACCTGATCGCCCAGCTGAATGGTGGCCGCTACCATGACAGGCAAGTTCTTTCGGGCCCAGGCATCGAAGAACTTCATCGCCCGACAGCGGCAATCATCGAGATGGGACAATCAATCGGCCACTACGCCATGGGTTGGATCAGCCAGGGAAACGGAACCTCCCGGATTGTCTGGCATAGCGGGATCGTACCGGACTTTGGGGCTTTCATGGCCCTGCTGCCGGAGCAAAATAAAGGCCTGGTGCTGCTATTCAATGCCAATCATGCCATGCTGAAGATGGCCTTCGACGAATTTGGTATGGGCGCCGCCCAACGGCTGGCCGGCTTGCCTGCTTCCCCCACGCCCTGGGCCAACGCCATCTGGTTGGAGCGCGGCCTGGCGCTCATCCCGATGCTCCAAATTTTGGATGTCACAGTAACATTGAGAAACCTTCGCCGCTGGCAGCAAAACCCTCAAAATCGACCCAACCCGCCACGTCTCTGGCGGCAGCATCTCCTGCTTCCGCTGGTACCCAACCTGCTGGCCGCCCTGACCCTGATCCCGATGGGCGGAAAGCTGCGCGGCTTTACCCAACTCTTCATGCCCGATGTCGCCTGGATCGCCAGGCTATGGACGAGCTTCGGGCTGGGATGGAGCCTGCTACGCACCAGGTTAATTCTACGCGCTGGCAAAACGTGCCGGTCTTGACCAGAAGGACAAGCTAGGATGGACACCCGAGCCTATCAGATCGTTGAACTCTCTGCCGAGCGGCGTGGCATGGCGGCTTTTCTCGAGCTCAAGGCCGGTACGCATCGCATGTACGGCCTGCTGGAGGTGGATGTCACCCTTCCCAGGCAACACATTCACGCCCACCAGGCGCAAACAGGCGAAGCGCTGTCCTTCACCGGCTACCTGGCCTGGTGCCTGGCTCAGGCAGTAGATCAGGATAAAACAATCCAGGCCTACCGGAAAGGCCAGCGCCAGTTGGTCTTGTTTGAGGATGTCGATGTTGGGCTGATGATCGAACGAAACATCGATGGAAAACGCATCTTACGGGGGCATGTCATCCAGCATGCCAACCAGAAGAGCTACCGCCAGATCCACGAAGAAATCCGTGCGGTGCAGGCTAACCAGGTCCCACCCAGCGCTGAGAAGGCTGGCTGGTTCCGCTCCTTAATCCTGCTACCCTGGCCACTATCCCGGCTTTTCTTATCGATTTCCCGGTTGGTCTTGCGGAACAATCCATTGCTTGCCGTCTCGGCAGCCGGGACAGTTGGGATTACCTCAGTCGGGATGTTTGGGAAGGGACGCAGCGGCTGGGGGATTTCGAGCGGCACCCACGTGCTCGACTTGATCGCTGGGAGCATCGCCTGGAAGCCGGCAGTCGTGGAGGGCCGGATCGAGCCGCGCGAGATTCTCTCCTTGACCGTACTGTTTGATCACGATGTAGTTGACGGCGCTCCAGCGACCCGCTTCGTCCGCCGGCTGGTCGAATTGATCGAAAGCGGATCCGGGTTGGAAGAGTTGGCTATGGCAGACGACAAGAATCG
>CAZAGA010000223.1:0-5961 GCA_964484335.1 uncultured Anaerolineaceae bacterium | reverse complement strand
AAAGCAGTATTCAATTGGCGCCTCCTGGTCAAGTTATCCGATCCAGCGGATCAAGCCTAGCAGCCGGTTGATCAGGATCTGGAAACCAGGCCCGGTCAACAGCCAGTTATAGAACTCAATCAGTAACAGGATCAGAAATAAGCTGGTTGTAACAATGACGAAAAAGATGGTGGAGATATTCAGCACTCTGGATGCCATTTTGATCAGCCAGGGAGTTAGCAGCCAGCGGAGCAGCAGCACCAGGTACAGGCTGATGGCAATGGCGATGCTGAGCAGCGCCAGGCTGGCCAGGTTAGAAAACGGGCTGGGTCGGATCCTATCGGCTAGCGGTCGCAGGAAGATAATTGCTAGCAGGAGTGACAACCCAACTGCCAGGGCCAGGAGACCGAAGGCGCTGATTTCAGCGCTAATATCCTGGCTGCGGGTCGGGTCGTCTTTCAGGATGCGCTCCCATTCTTTTTGGCGATCGAGCCCCTTGGGCGTCAGGTGGAGCGGGGGGCGCGCGTTTCGTCGTACCAATGCCATCAGCAAACCCCTTGGCCTGGCCGGGTCTGGGCGACAAGGCTGATTTCATTATATTCCAATTTCACGGGTAGTGTAGCTCGAAATTATCGAACTCCACCACGGCCGGAATCTCGCCAGGAGCGGTGAACAGGTGCAAGCCCGGCGCGCCGTCCGGCCACTGGTTATCGTCAAAGCTGGCGACGAACTGGTCGTTAATGAACAAATCATAATGATAACCGCGCCCGGCCACGCTCAGACGGTTGTCCTGGCCGCGCCGGATGGCCGGCGAAAACTGCCAGGCTATCCGGTCGATCCAGTTTGCCGGGGCGGATTGAACCGATGAAACCCGAAAAAAGCCATCATTGCGGACCGAGAAGACGTAGCGCCCCTGCTCGGTCGAGCGGAAGACCAGCCCGGCGTTGGAATCGCCCAGGCCGCGCGGCCGGTCGGGGCCTGGCCAGATATCGGCGCTCAAGGTGAATTCGGCGGGTAGCTCGATCGATTCCAGCCATTGAAAACGGTTGGCGGCCTGCTCAGCCTGGGTCTGGCATGTATAGCGCCCACCTGCTAGCCAGCACGCCAGGCTGCCCTCGATCCCGGTGAACCATTGGTTGGTATTGTCTTTGAAAGGGTCAACCAGGCGGCGCGGGTAGGTCGGCAAGACCGGGGTGGCTGTTGGGGTCATTGCCAGTGGCATCTGGAAAGCACTGGCGGCGGCAGTCTGGGTGGCCGCCGATTTGGCCACCAGCGAGTCGATCGGGCTGGTGGCGGTCGGGCGCAGCGGGGTCGGGCTGGGAGCCAGGGTCTGCTGGGCGGCTTGCTCGGCCTGTTGGTGGATCGCCTGGCGGATCACGGCCAGCAGTAAAACGACTGCCAGGATACCGGAGAGTAACAACAGCGGCCAGTTGGTCGCCAGGAAAGTCGGCGCTGGGGGCGGCGCCGTGGTGGTGCGGCGTGGCAGCGGCTCGACCGGGATCGGGGCGGGCTTGGCGGCAGGTGGGGTGCTGGCAATCGGCTTGGCGCTGCCACTGCTGGCCGCCGGAGTGGCTTGAGCGATCCTGGCGCTGGCTGGTGGGTTCGATTGCGCTTTTCCCACCGCCAGGGCCGCCTTGAACTCCTCAACCTTTTGGTAGCGGGCGTCCATTGCTGGCGCCATCGCCTTCAAGATGGCCAGTTCGATCCATGGGCTGATCTGCGGGTTTACCTGGCGCGGGGCCAGCTCGGGGGCTGCGCCTGCGGCGCGCTGGACGCTCTCCGGTGGCGTCTGCCCGGTCAATAAGTGGTAGAGTGTGGCGCCTAGGGCGTAAATATCCGAGCGCGGATCGGTCGAAGCCCCACCGTACTGCTCGGGCGGGCTGTAGCCTGGGGTCACAGCGCGTGCTCCGGCCAGCGTTCCCCGCTGTGGGTCGTAGCGCTTGGCGATCCCAAAATCGACCAGGACTGCGCGCCCGTCCGGGGTGATCTTAATATTACCAGGTTTGACATCCCGGTGGATCACCGGAGGAGTCTGGTTGTGCAGGTAGCTCAGCGCGTCGCATACCTGGCTGATCCAGGGCAGGACTTGCGCCACGGGTAGGCCGCCTGCGGTCCGGTCAAGCAGGCTCTCCAGGTCTTCGCCTTCAATAAAATCCATCACCAGATATTCGGCCAGGCCTGGGACGGCGAAATAATCGATCACCCGCGGCAAGTTGGGGTGCGATAGGCGCGCCAGCAGGCGAGCTTCTTCGCCAAACTGCTCCTGGGCCTCCCCGTTTAACTCCAGGCTTTCTTTGACTGCCACGCTCATCTTCAGGCTAAGATCCCAGGCCCGGTAGACGTCGCCCATCCCGCCCTGGCCAAGCAGGGCGACGATGCGGTAGCGTTGGTGGAGCACCTGGCCAGTGGTTAGCGCCATGCTCGTCTGTCAGGGTCCCCACTCGTCGTGGATGATCGCGGCCAGTTTATAACTCCCCTCGACCAGGCGGAAGACCAGTTGCAAGCTGCGCCAATCCATCCCCGAATACTGCGGGTCGAAACCGGAGAAGTAATATTCGACCACCTGCCCATCTGGGTAGACTTCGGCAATGTTGTTGATCCGGCTCCCACTGCTCAGGCGGTAGTTGAACCCAATCGCTTCCGGGCTGGTGAAATCCACATCGAAAATGAACCGCGAGTAGTAGTTGAACAGGCTGGTTTCGATCGGCTCGCCCGTGCCGTCATAGACACCCCAGTTGAACAGGCGCGACATGGCGGGCAGGAAGGCCACCTGGTCGGGCGGAAAGATCTGGTCGTTCTCTGAAAGATAGCTATATGGGGCAAAACGCAGGCCATCTGGATGGGCCAGCTCACCCAGGCTTGGGTAATCTTGCTCGCGCAGCGCCCACAGGGCGCGCAAGGCGATTTCCGCCAGGCCGTCCGGCGCCTGGCCGCTTTGCAGCGCCAGGTTGGCAGATTTCACCCAACCATTCAGGGCGTCGGAGGCAACCGGCGACCAATCCTCACCGTTGATCGAAACCGCCTCGCCGGTCACCGCCAGGTTGGTCTTCCAGGCCGCTACTTCACCGGCCGGATCGCCTTGCCCGCCGGCCTGGCTGTAGACGACCAGGTTTGTTTCAGGAGGCAGGCCAATCACCGCAGCCAGGCCGGGCGTAGTCCCGCCTTGCGCCGCGCTGCCTGCCGGCGCTTCGGCTTCCGGGCTCGCGGTCGGTAGGACCTCGGCCGCTCCGCTGGTGGGTTGCCCCGGAGGCGCGGCTTCTGGGGGACTGGCCGCCTGGTTGGAAGGTACAGCTTCTGGCGAACTGGCGGCCTGTTTGAGCGCGCTCTGGAACATAAACAGCGCGCCAGCCGCCAGCAAGAGGATTAAGATGACCAGCAAGGGTGTAGGAAAGCGTTTCATCGCGCCGCCTTTCAATAGGAAACCAGTTGTATTATAACCCGTCCAAAAAGGCCTGGGTCTGCCGGGGCGAATACAACCGGATCAAATTCAAATGGCGGTATTCCGGCTGCTCCAGCAGGCGTGGGTATTCGCGATGGTGGCGCGGGCGGGATTGTAGCACCCAAAGGAAGATCGAATCGCGGCTCAGGAAAGCGCCGCGAAAATTCTCCCGGTTGCCGCTCCACAGCTCTTCCTGGGTCAGGATGCGCCGCAGCGTTCGCCTGAACAGCCGTCCCAGGATGAACCACAGCGGGTAATCCAGCCAGATCAGGGTGTCGGCCCGGCCCCAGGTGATCGGGCGCGCCCGGCTGTAATTGCCATCCACCACCCAGTGCTCCCCGGCCAGGGCTGCCTCCACCCGCGCCAGGAAGACCTCGGTCGGGGCGAGCTGCCAGTTGGACTCCCAGGAAAGGCTATCCATCTCGACCGAGGGAATGCCCAGGCGCGCCCCAATCTGTTTCCCCAGGGTCGATTTCCCCGAGCCCGAAGCGCCGACAATCGCGATCCGCTCCACTACATCCTCCGCACCGCCGGGATACGCAGCGCAATCAACAAGCTGTAGCCTAGCGAAAGTAGGGCTCCGATCCCTACCGCCAGCGGGGCGCCGAGCCATTCACCCATCAGCCCGGCCTGCATCCCGCCCAGGCGCATCATGGTCTGGAAGGTCAGCGTATAGACGCTCAGAACGCGCCCTCGCAGCGCATCCGGGGTGATGATCTGGATCAGGGTCATCGCTAGCGAGTTCTGCCAGACAAAGCTGAAGCCGATCAACAGCATCAACAGCAGCGAAAAGACGAATGAGCGCGAGGCCGCAAAGATCATCAGAAAGACCGGGAAGGCCACGTTGCCGACCGTCAGTAGCGCGCCGCGCGGGGCGGTGTCTTTCATCGAAGCCACCACCAGCGCTCCGATCACTGCGCCAACTCCAACCAGGGCGTATAGCAGGCCAAGCGGGAGCGCCTCGGGAGACTGGCAGGTCATCAGCGGGTTTGCGCCACCGCACAGGGCGTTGACCATCGGCGCGGCGCTCGATTTCAACGTCACTGCGGCAAACACCGGCAGCAAGGTATTGTAGGGCATCGACAGGAAGGCGCTTACCCCGACCAGGCTGGTCACAACCAGCAGCGATTGGTGCCGGCCGACAAAGCGTAGTCCCTCCAGGGTATGCGCCAGCGAGCTGCCGCCGGCCTTGCCCGGGTCCAGGACGGCCGGGCCGGGCAGGTTGCGCATCAGCAGCAAACTGACGATCACAGCCAGGAAGGACAGCGCGTTACCGAAGAAGGCCCAACCCTCGCCGGTCGCCGCCACCAGCACCCCGGCCAGCGCCGGTCCGATCGCCCGCGCCGCGTTGAACATGGCTGAGTTCAAGCCGATCGCGTTCAGCAGGTCTTCCTTGCCATCGACCATGTCCACGGTAAAGGCCTGACGGGCCGGTAGATCGATCGCCGTAGCGGTTGCCAGCACCAGCGAAAGCAAATAGACCTGCCAGACTTGAATCTGGTTGCTCCAGGTCAGGAAGGCTAGCAGGAGCGCCTGGAATAGCATGGCGATCTGGCAGAGCAGGATGATCTTCTGGCGTGGGAAGCGATCGGCGATCGAGCCGCCCCACAGCGAAAACGGGATGACCGGGATTAACCCGATCAATGAGATCACGCCCAGGGCGGCCGCCGAACCAGTCAGCCGGTAGACCAGCACCTGTAGGGCGACTGTCTGCATCCAGGTGCCGATCAACGAAATTGTCTGGCCGATGAACCACAATAGGTAGTTGCGGTGGCGCAGGGCGCGGAAAGTCGGCGGCAGGCGGCTGGCGCGCACTCGCTCCATGGCTATAGGTGGGGTGGAGCTGGTTTCAGGTTGGGAAGTGGCGGTCAATGCAGGTTGTTTTTTTGATTGGATTTTGACCAATTCTAGCACGAAACCGGCTCAGCGTGCCAAGGCATCTGAGAGAGCCATCCCTCGACTACGCTCAGGCATCCGGAGCGATGTCGAAGGACCATCTTTCACCTCTCGAACCACCGCTCTGCGGCGGTTCGGGGTGTTTGGCGTTCCGAGCCAGGGCAACTTGGGGGAGATGGCGCTTCCAAAACTCGAACCGATCGTTCCACGCGGCTGTTTTTATGCTATAAACGTATTGGACGGCGTTTCGCTCACCGCCCGAACGGAGTCTCGGCATGTCTCGCTTACGCTTGTCTCTTCCGTCGCACTGCCTTCATCGTTACACCTGCTCCTGTTTCCTGTTTGCTTTCTGCCTGGCGCTCGGTTGGAGCGCGGCGGGCTTGTCCTTGCCGGTGGTAGCCACCCCAGATGACCCGCCTTTACCTGCGCGCGACAATGCCCTCTCCTTCACCCATTACTCGCTCGACCAGGGTCTATCCCAATCCGTCGCCGAAGCCCTACTCCAGGACAGCCAGGGTTTCCTATGGATCGCCACCCAAGACGGCCTGAACCGTTTTGATGGCTATTCCTTTAAAGTTTTCAAGCACGACCCGGACGACCCAACCAGCCTGAGCGATAATTACCTGTATGCCCTGGCCGAAGACGCC
>CAZAGA010000222.1:0-5982 GCA_964484335.1 uncultured Anaerolineaceae bacterium | reverse complement strand
CCACATCCACGCTCAGGCGCGCCTGGCGGATCGACTCGGCCAGGTATTGGTCTGGCCCGCCGCGCTTGGTTTCCGCGCTTGGGCTGGCTGGGTCGCTGAAATAGACCTGGTACCAGCCGGGTTGGAAAGCTGTTGGAGAAGCTACGCTGGCGGCCGGGTCCACGGCATTGCAGGCGCACAGGCAGAGCGAGGCCAGGATCAGGCCGGTGATGGAAAAAGCCAGGCGATTTTTTAACTCGTGGGGAGCGCGACGCTGCATCTCAGGCTGGAAGGATCCACAGCACAGGCCTGGAGAGCTTAAGCTGGAAGTCGATCTTTTTCAGGCGATCGGCGCGCCCGGCTTCGATCGCCACGACGATAAATTCGGCCGCCGCGACCACGTCTTTCATCTCCAGGATCACCGGTCGAAATTTCGCTGGCGGGCCGGCTTCCAGGCGGGGCGGCTGCGCCATCCACTGCACTGCCTGGCTCAGCATCTCTTCCAGCGCAGGCAGGTCGGCCGGGATGAAAAAGCGGCGCGGCCCGCTCCAATACTGCTGCGCTTCGGCGCTGTTCTTTGCCGTCCCAAACGTCTCGCGTTGCAGGGTTACTTGCCCATCCGTCACCCAACACGGCCGGCCAACGGCTTGTTCGGGGATGCCGGCAGCGTAATACAGCTCCAGCAGCTCGAGCCCGCTCTCATCGTTCAGGTACAGCGCCTGGCCGCAGGTTGCGCAGACCCAGGCCACCTGGTCGGGCTCGGCCGGCAGGGCTGCTTTACACTTCAGGCAGGTCAGGGGAACTAAGACAACCGCTTGATCCACTCTTCTACATCCTTGACATTGGTCAGGTTGCCGAGCATTTGGAGGGGGTTATCCAGGCCGGCAGGTGATTTTGGCTTAAACAGGCTGGCCGAGCGGCGGCTCTTGTTGACTTCGTACTGTTCGCCGTAGCGGAAGCGCCGGTAGGCAGTGTACATCAAAGCCAGCCCGCCAGCAAAACTCAACACGGGCAGCCAGAACGGGGAGTCGTTGCTATCGCTGAGGAAATAAACGATCAGGGCGGTCACATCCACCGTCAGGAAGGCGCCAACTGCCATCCCCAACACCAGCGAAGCGGCCCGGTAAAGTGTATTGCCAGGCGCTTTTCCGTACAGCACCTCACCCGAATAGCCATCCACCACCACTTGAAAGGCTCGCCCCTTGTAGAGATAGCGCAGCACCCACAGCGGATAGTACACCAGGCCAAGGCGCTGGCGGAAGGGGCGGGCGAACAACTGGGACAGGCGGTCTAACCCGGCCCGGCGCTGAAAATGTTGTTGGAAATCGGCTTCGGCGTCCTGGCGGGCTTCCTGGAAGGAATTGACCGGCTCGAAGACCATCCCGGCCCGGTGTAGTTTTTCCGAATCGAATGGCGCCAGTTCCTGGTTGGTGAGTGGCAGGTTGCTGACCCCAAACTCGCCAACATCGCAGGCCGCCTCGGTCCAGGTCATCTCCTGCACCAGGCGCACTTCGCGCGGTTCGTAGCGGCGGTTGTCCCGCCCGCCGACGCGTTTCTCGCCAAAAGCCCAGCCGGCCATCCGGCCCCAGATCGCCCAAAAAGGCAGGTTGACCAGGAAGACCTCGCTGACCTGGGCCAGGCGGGTCGTATCTCGGGCGATCGCCAGGCTGCTGCTGAAAAAGCGCCGCAGGGTCTCCAGGGCGTTGCCTTGCTGGATGCGCTGGGTCACCTGGTAGCGCCGCAGGCCGCGCTCACCCTTCACAAAGCAAGATTGGCTGCAGAATGGACAGCGCACGATGGCCTGGCCTTCGGGGACCGCCACCATGCCGCCGCAGCTTGGGCAGGAAAGACCGTGGATGCTCTCTTTATCGCTCATAAGCGCTGGTTGCTGAAGCTGTGTCAGGCATTTTGGTCAAACTTTCGCCGCGATCGAGGCCGCGATGGCGAATAAGATCGGCACGAAGACCACGCCCAATCCCAGGCAGATCAGCAGGCCGATTCCGCTGCCCTCCCAGCCACTTACCGCTGCCATTGCCACCGGGATCACCGCCAGGAATAGGAAGATCAAGGCAGTGACCAGCCCGATTCCCCGGTAAGGCAACTCAGCTTTGGCCGGGTACAGGCTGGCCAGCACGCTGCCGGTGCCGGCTTCAACCAGGGCGGTGTAGGTCTGGTTTTGGTAGGCATATTTGAAGGTGTACAGCGGGATGTGGACCAGGGATTGTTCGATCACCCCGTTGTGGGTCTGTTTTGTGGACCCCGCCTGTTCTGTAGGTGCTGCCTGTTCTGGAGGCGCCGCTTGTTCTGTGGGCGCCGCTCCCCACACCAGGGCTGCTTCGAGCGGTACGGTCGGCAGGTGTGCCTGGGCGTCGATCGAGCCGTCGTATTTACGTAAATCGCCGGCCGGCAGGCGAATCTGGTTAATTTCGGTGATCGAGGTGGCCGCCGCCGGGACCAGCTCCAGCTCTTCACGGCCTCCGGGCAGGCGGCGCTTAAAATACCAGACCGGAAAATATTCAAACGAGCTGCTGACCAGGCTGGCTTTACGGTCCAGGTCCTTAACCGTCTGGCTGCCAGCCATCCACCGCATCAACGCCGCCTGAGCTTGCGACTGGTCGAGCGTTGGCGCCAGGTACCAGTGAAAGACCACCCGGGCTTTATCCAGGTACACGGTGGCTGTGCAGTACGGGCAGGTCAGGAAGATTTGCCCGGCCTCGGGATGCAGCTCGCCGCCGCACTGCGAGCAAGAAATGACCTGGTCGGGGAGCATGGCGTTCATAAATAAGATTATAGCAGAAACAGGTCAGGGAAGAATTTCAAATCTGGCCGCCCCGGCTTCAAAAAGCGCTCCCCCGGCGGGCTGTGATAAACTTAATCTGGTTCGATTTGGGTGAAATCCTTTTCTTTCTCGAGGTTCAATTCATGACGACGCAACGCAATACCTATCCTGTTGAAATTGCCGGTGTAAGACGCGACCTGCCCCTGTTCGAGGTGGCCCCACGGGTTCAGATTGCCGTACTGAATATCTTGGGCGATACCGAGCTGGTCGAAGCTTGCGCCCAAGCGCTGGCTGAGAAGCTGGCCGGCGAGCCAGATTACAACCTGTTTGTCACCGCTGAGGCCAAGAGCATCCCCCTGGCCCACGCCCTGTCGGTCCGGACGCGCAAACCTTACGTGGTCCTGCGCAAGACCTATAAACCCTACATGGGCGTAGCCCTCTCGGCCGAAACACTTTCGATCACCACCGGCCAGCCCCAGATGCTGTACCTGGATGAGAAAGATCACCAATTGGTGCGCGGCAAGCGGATTGTCTTGCTGGATGACGTGATCAGCACCGGATCGACTCTGCAGGGAATGCGGCTGGTGATGGAAAAAGCCGGCAGCCAGGTCGTCGCCGAAGCCGGGATTTTCACCGAAGGCGAACGGGCGCGTTGGCGGCACGTGGTCGCCCTCGGTCACCTGCCGATTTTCACCGACCAGGGACCGGCGGACTGAGGTTTTCCCTGGCCAGGATCGCAATCGGCCGGCCGCGCAGGTGGGTTAAGAAGACCACCTGCTGCTGGTCTCCCTGCAGGCGGAGCTGGCGGATCAGGGCCTCGGGCTCGAGCGGCGAGCCGCGTTTCTTAATCGTCACCTGGCCAACCCGCCGCTGGCGCAACGCCTGGCGAAGCTGTTTTAGCTGGAACGGGAACCACTCCTCAACCTGCCAGGATCGGGCGAAGGGCGTAGCCAACTGCCGGTCGGCGGTCAGGTAAGCGATATCCGGGTCGAGCTGGCAGGCGCCGAGCTGCTTGCCCAGCAGTTCCACCAGCCCGGCGCGCAGGATCGCCGGGTCGGGTTCGTAGATGTATTCGCCTGGCTCGCGAATCTCCAGCGCTTCCAGCGGCTGGTCGTCCGTTGCGCTCAGGCTGGCGGCTTCCGGCAGCAGGGTGGCCCGCCGCCGGGCGCTTTTCAGGTCTCCAAACCACAGCACAGCTTCTTTTAAATCCCCATTCAAGGAAATAAATTCTACTTCGGCCGGGTAAGCGCGGATTTCATTCCACTTCACCCCGGGGGAGATCTTGACCCCCAGGGCCGGGAAATCTTCCAACCAGCCGTGGATCACGGAAAGCGGCGGTTGGTAATCCTGGATCGAATACACCCGCCCGCTTGTCGTTCGGCGGGCCGGGTCAAAGAACAGCGCCAGGTCACTCCCGGCGCCCAGCGGTAAAAGCTGGTGCAGGTCGCCGCGCAGTAACACGGCCCGTCCGGTCAGGCCGGCCGCCTCCAGGTTAGCCCGCGCCATTTCCAGGCGCAGGGGGTCGAGGTCGATCCCCACCACCGGCGCGACCGCCGCCAGCGCCAGGCTGTCGCCGCCGATCGAGCAGCCCAGGTCGGCTGTCCACGCGAATGCGGCGTAGCGCTGGGCGCGATAGCTGGAGATAGCCAAGGAGGTGGCCTGCTCGAGCGCCGGGCGGGTGAAATACATCTCGCCGGCCAGGGGGAATTTCGCCTGGCCTTCCCGGCGCAGGATAGCCGTCTCCAGAGCCGCGCGCGCCAGGTCGGGCGGGAATTGACGGCTCAGGCGGGTGAACAGGGCTAAGAAATCGGCCTCGTTGGGCTCCAGCGCCGCGGCGGCCTGGAGCGCCGCCTGGCCGGCCGGGGTCAGCAGCCTGCGAAAGCTCTCGAGGTCCACCGTTTATTGGCTGGAGAGCATCCGGGAGGCGGCTTTGCGCCCGATCTCGACCGCAAAATTGGTGCCGCGATCCCAGGGATAGACCTGGCTCATGCTGGCAAAATACAGGCCGGGGATGGGCGTCTGCAGGTCCGGAATATGCCGGGAGTGGTTGACCAGCGGCACCGGCTGGGCATACGGGGTCCGAAACAGCCAGTGCTTGCGCACCCAGTCCGGCTGAAATGCCGGGTTGATCCGGGTCAGGCTGGGCAGGAAGAGCTCCAGGAGCTGCTCCTGGCTGAGTTGGAAGTATTCGTGGTTGGTTTCCAGGTAATCGCCGATGTAGACGATGTGGTCGCCGCCAAAGTGCTCCGCCGGGACAAAGTTGGTGTGTTCGACCAGTGCCAGGTAAGGGAACCCGGCCGACTTGGGAATGTTGTACCAGTAATAACCCTCCGGCGAGAGGCGCTCTTTCAGCGCCAGCACCATCACCACTGCGCCCATGCTTTTCAGGTTGAGCAGCCCATCCAGGTAATTATCAGGGAGCTGGGGCGCCAGGCGGGCCACCAGCTCGGGGGAGGTGGTGGACAGGACCTGGTCGAACTGGCTGGCGCCCTGGGCGCTCTCCAGGCAAATCCCGCCGGCCGGGCCGGCCTCGAGCCGGTAAACCGGTGTGCTGTATTGGATCTGGACGCCCATTTGCTGCAAGTGGGCGGCAAAACGATCGGCAAACGCCTGGAAGCCGCCCTGGAAGGTTCCCAGGCGGGTGGTGCGGGCTTTGATTCGCGCCCACATCCAGGCCATGTTCACCTGGCGGGCGTAGGTTTCGCTGAACTTGCCAATTAACAAGGGCTCCCACATCAGGCGGTATACTTTTTCGCCGGCCCATTTCCGCATCCATTGATCGACGGTGACCTGTTCCAAAGCAGGCCAGTTGTTGGTCAGCTTCAGGTATAACCCGACCAGGCCAAAGCGAACTTTATTCAACCCCCAGCCCAGGCCGGGAAAGAGCGCCATTTGCGGGATGGCGTCGAAGGGATAGAATTTGCCCTCGTAGTACATCACCGTGAAGGGGCGCGGGAACAGGACCTGGTCCGACCAGCCCAGCTCGTTAATCAGACCGAGCATATGCCGGTCGGTCGCAAACCAGTGGTGGTAGAACTTTTCGACGCTCCAATCCCAGTGGGGTTCTTTGAAACCGGATGCCAGGCCGCCCGGTTGGCTGGCGCTTTCCAGGATCGTCACCGCATGCCCGCTGCGCGCCAGGTCATAGGCCGCAGCCATTCCTCCGATACCTGCGCCGATCACCGCGATCTGTTTCATGTTTCCGCCCTCATTTTTTCGAGATC